>NZ_JBZYDM010000006.1:0-290975 GCF_058933345.1 Halomicrobium sp. HArcht3-1
AAGATAAGCCTGCCTGCGTTTCGGTGAGTACTGGGGTGTGCGAACCCCTGGGAAACTCGATTCGCCGCCTGCCCATTCATACTTTAAAGCCCGCAGCCACGGTGGCTGCGGGCTTTTTTCATGTCGTTCGCGAGCGCCCGCTGTAGCAAGCGTTTTTCCGCTCGCCGCCCTGCGGTCGGTATGGACACCGACGGGGTCGAGCAGTTGATCGAAGCAGGGATCGAAGATGCCGAGGCGACGGTCCGTCCATCGCGAGGGGCGGAGGAGGACGACCATCTCGCGGCACGAGTGATCTCGCCCGTTTTCGAGGGCGAAAGTCTGGTCGATCGGCACCAGCGGGTGTACGACGCACTCGGTGAGCACATGACCACAGACATTCATGCGATCGAAATCGAAACCGAGACCCCGGAAGAGGCGTAGGCAGCCCGGACTCAGACCTGTCGACCGGGGCGGTATACAACGGATCGAGACGCTGTATGGGCAATCTCTTTTTGAAGGAGTATGCTGCTGGACCCGCCGGCGTTACCGGCCAGTGGTCTGCGGGGGTCGGTAGCGCAAGCCATTTGCGCGCGGCGCGCCACTCTCGTGGTATGACGTTCGATCCCAATGAGGGACTCCCACAGGAAGAGGTCACAGCGAAGGTAGACGAGACTATCGCGAACAACGAGGTGGTTCTCTTCATGAAGGGAACGGAGATGATGCCCCAGTGTGGGTACTCCGATAAGGCGCTCACGTTGATCAATCACCATCGAGATGAGTTCGAGACCGTCGATGTTCTGGAGTCACTCGACGAGTACCGGGCAGCGCTCAGTGAACACAGCGGTCGTGAGACGATTCCACAGACGTTCGTCGACGGTGAGTTCGTCGGTGGGAGCGATATCTTAGAACAGTATCACGAACGCGAGGAACTCGGTACGACACTACAGGCCTGAGTTAGACGAAGCGGAACGTTTCGAGGTTCTTCGGATTGTAGGTGCGCATGTTGAACTGCTGGTACAGCGCCGACGACAGTTGATTCGTCGACTGTTCGTCGCCGTGGACGCAGATGACTTTCTCGGGGCGGGGGTGCATCGTTTCGACGAACGTTTCGAGACCCTGTCGGTCGGCGTGGCCGGAGAACCCGTCGACAGTCTCGACTTCCATCTTGAGTGAGACGCGTTCGGCGCGTGGGCCGCTGCCATCGGAGAGTGTGATCTCGTCTTGGCCGCGCTGGATCTGACGGCCGAGCGTCCCTTCGGCCTGATACCCGACGAACATCATGGTGTTGTCCGGGTCGCTCCCGAGCAGGCGGAGCCACGACATGACGGGGCCGCCGGTGACCATCCCCGACGTGGTGAGCACGATGCACGGTTCGTCGTCGGCGATCTCTTGGCGCATTTCCTGACCGCCGTCGACCTGCTGGAACTGCTCGGCGAGGAACGGATTTTCGTCTTCGTAGAGAATACGCTGTCGGAGGTCGCTACGGAGATACTCGGGGTAGGCGGTGTGGATCGCCGTCGCCTCGCGGATCATCCCGTCGAGGTAGACCGGCATCGTCGGAATCTCGTCGTTTCGCATCGCTTCTTCGAGGACGAGCATGAGTTCTTGCGAACGGCCGACGGCGAAAGCGGGAATCAGAATCTTGCCGCCGCGGTCGTGAGCGTCGTTGATTGCTTTCCTGAGGACGCGCTCGGAGTCTTGCTGGTCGGTCTGGTAGTCGTTTTTCCCGCCGTAGGTCGATTCGAGGACGAGCGTCTCGACGCGGGGGAAGTCGTTGACGGCCCCGTCAAGCAGGCGCGTGTCGCGGTAGTGGATGTCACCGGAGAAGGCGACGTTGTAGTGGCCGTCGCCGATGTGGAAGTGACAGACCGCCGAGCCGAGGATGTGGCCGGCGTTGTGCATCGTGAGCTTGATGTCGGGCGCGATGTCTGTGACGTTGCCGAACTCGACAGGGATGGTGTGTTTCAGCGCGTCACGGACCTGCTGGCTCTCGTAGGGTGGCGAACGCCCTTCTTTGGCGGCCACGTCGAGGTAGTCCAGTTGGAGCAGGCCCATCAGGTCGCGGGTCGGTGCGGTGGTGTAGATGGGGCCGTCGTAGCCGTACTTGAACAGGATCGGGATGAGCGCCGAGTGGTCGAGGTGGGCGTGGGTCAGGACGACGGCATCGATGGACTGCGGGCCAGCGGCGAGGGCTTCGGGTGCCTGGAGGTACGGGACTTCGCCTTTGGCACCGGGTTTGTCGCCGCAGTCGATGAGGATGCGCGAGTCGGGCGTCGAGAGGATGAAGGCTGCACGGCCGACTTCGCGACAGCAGCCAAGCGTCGTCAGGCGGACCCAGTCGTCGTCACTGGTGCGGGGGCGGTTGATCTGGCGGCCGACGCGTTCGAGAATCTCACGGCGCTCGGTCCGTTCCTGTTTGAGGAAGTTTCGGACGTTCGAGACCGTCGAGGATTCCATGGGCGGTGTGCGGACGACCTCGGGGGTCCAGCCGACGGAGCCCGAAATCTTGTCGAGGGTCTCGCCGTGGCGGCCGATGACGAGACCGGGTTTCTCGGCTTCGATGAACACTTCGCCAGTGTCGTGATCGAAGTCGAGATTCTGGACGCCGGCTTCCTCGGGGATCGTCGCTTCGATCTCCTGTCGTGCGGTGGCCTCGTCGACGAGGGCGCCCTGTGTCGGGCGGACGTTGATTCGCTTCTGGAGGGTCTGTGCGAGCTTCGGGACGAGCCGGTCCCTGTTCGCCACCTTCTGTGCGTCCGGTGTGTAGATGACGAGTTCGGGACCTTCGAACGTCACCGAGGCGATCTCGATGTCGTCTGGTGTTTCCTGCTCGACCGTTTTCTGTATCTTCTCGAGTGTCTCGTCTGCGGAACTCATGTGTTGAAATCAGCGATCAGTAGCCGTCAGCGAACTGCGAGAACGACGGCAACCGCGTCTCGTTGAATGTCGCTTGACCAGCGAGGTGCAAGAACCTTTGCTTCTCGGTCGCCCTCTCAGCGCAGGTCGGCCACGACGTGCGCGATGCGGTCGACCGCCGCGTCGATGTCGTCGCTGTCGACGTCCAGATGCGTACAGCAGCGGGTGGTGTACGTGTCGAAACTGCCGGCGCGGACGCCCCGGTCTTCGCAGGCTGCGACCAGTCGTTCGCTGGTGATACCGGCGGTTTCACTGTCGATGACGACGATATTGGTCTCCGGTGCTGGGACTCGCAGGCCGTCGATGGCGTCGAGACCATCGGCCAGTCGGTCGGCGTTCGCGTGGTCGTCGGCGAGGCGGTCGAGGTTGTCGAGGGCTTCCAGACCCGGCGCAGCGACGAGACCGACCTGTCGCATCCCACCGCCGAACAGCTTGCGGATCCGTCGAGAGTCCTCGATAAACGATTCGCTACCGGCCAGCACCGATCCGACTGGCGCGCCCAGTCCCTTCGAGAGACAGCACAGCACCGAGTCGACGTGTTCGGTGAGGTCGGCGACTGGCCTGTCGAGTGCTACGGCCCCATTCCAGAGGCGTGCGCCGTCGAGGTGGACCGGCACGCCGTGCTCGTGAGCGGCACGGGCCGCAGCGTCGAGGTGAGACTTGGGTACTGCGATCCCGCCACGGTAGTTGTGAGTGTTCTCTACGGTGAGCAGGCCGGTCCCCGGCCGGTGGAGGTCTTCGGTGACGACGGCGTCGGCCACCGCTTCGGGTGTCGGCACGCAGCGGTCGCCAGCGTCGAGCGGCCGCGTCTGGACCTGCGCGTGCTGGGCGGTCCCGGCCAGTTCCCAGCGGTAGATGTGGGACTCCCGGTCGAGCAGTAGCTCCTGGCCGCGGTCGGTGTGGACCCGAACTGCGATCTGGTTGCCCATCGTCCCGCTGGGGACGAACAGTGCGTCTTCCATCCCGAGCAGCTCGGCGGCGCGCGCTTCGAGTTTCTCGACGGTCGGGTCTTCGCTGTACACGTCGTCGCCGACCTCGGCGTCGCGTGCGGCCACGCGCATCTGATCCGAGGGGGTCGTGACGGTGTCGGACCGGAGGTCGACCACGTCGGTTCGATCGTGCATCCGGACTCAGGCCTCCGCCGAGTCTTCGGCCGGTTCTGTGAGGTGGGCCTGTCCCCAGTCTTTCATCGCTTCGATGACCGTCTCCAGTGCGGCACCGCGCTCGGTCAGCGAGTACTGGACGCGAAACGGTTGTTCACTGATGACCTCGCGCTCGACGAGACCGTTGTCCTGCAGGTCGTCGAGGCTGTCCGAGAGAACTTTACTGGAGATGCCGTCGACGTTCTCTTTGAGTTCGTTGAACCCCGAGGGCCCGTGTTCGAGGAGGCGATGGACCAGTACGGGGTGCCACTTCTTGCCGATGACCGACGCCGTCGTCGTGATCGGACACCACTCTTCGCCGACACACCACACTTCCAGTGGTTCGTTCGCGTCTGTCATACCATCCGTTTTGGCCCGGATTCGTTTATAGTTACGTGTGGTAAGTTGGTGGTGTTGAAACACCTCCTTCCCGGCCACCAGCGCGGCGTTCGTGCGCGCCCCTCGTCATCTCAAGCGGCCTATTTCCCCTTCCGGACCCTCTGTGTCGGTATGGCGACACGGCGAACGTATCTTCGAACGACGGCGGCCGCCCTCGCCGCTGGACTCGCGGGCTGTACCGCAAGGCGACAGTCTGGCGACGGCGACGGCGGCGCTGATTCCCGGCCGAACGACGGTCGGTCCGGGTCGCTCACCTCGTCCGGCGACGACAGCGAGACGGTCACGGCCGGGGCGGCACCGATCCCGACGGCCGATCGATCGCTGTACGTCCACCACGAACGGGCGACGCTCAGGGAGAACGTTCGCAGCGGCGGACCACCGAAAGACGGGATTCCGTCGATCGACGAGCCGACGTTTCAGGCGGCCGACGACGCCGATCTGGCCGACGGCGCACCGGTGTTCGGACTGGTCAGAAACGGTGTCGTCAGGGCCTATCCACAGTACATCCTCGTCCACCACGAGATCGTCAACGACGTCGTCGGCAGCGAGACCGTCGCCGTCACCTACTGTCCACTGACGGGGACTGCACAGGGGTTCGAGCGCGGCGGCGTCGAATTTGGCGTCTCCGGCAAACTCCTGAATTCGAATCTCGTCATGTACGACCGCCACGGCGACAGCCGCTGGCCCCAGATGCTGGCGACGGCGATTTCGGGTCCGATGGCGGGTGCGACTCTTCGGGAGTTCCGACTGGTCTGGACCACGTGGGGGCGCTGGCGACGTGCGCATCCCGATACCGAGATCCTGACCGAGGACACTGGGCACGTTCGCCGGTACGGGAGCGACCCGTACGGCCAGTACAACCCGAAAAGCGGGTACTACGCCAACGACCGGACACTGTTTGCCCCGCTCGAACGGGACGATCGGGCGTCCCCGAAGAGGGTCGTGATCGGCGCGCGGACCGAAGCCGGTGCGATCGCGTTCGACAAGCAGTCGCTGCTCGACGCTTCAGTGCAGACGGGATCGATCGGCGACATCGCGTTCGTCGCGGTCGCCGATCCGACACTACAGACTGGATACGTCTACGCGAACCCCGAGGGAAGACCCGTCGAGTCCGCTGGTGACGGCCGCTACACTGTCGAGGGCGACACTGTCGCGGCGTCGAATCTCCCGCTGGATCGCGTGCTGGCGTTCGGTTCGATGTGGTTCGCGTGGGCGGGCTACTACCCGGAGACGACCTATGTCGAGTGAGACCAGCACGTCGGAGCACGACCGGCCGGTTCGCGCGCGGACAGTCAGTCTGCTCCGACGGACCGCCCTCGCCGTCCGTGGTGCGCTCGGTCGTCGCGCCGGGCGTGTCATCTTCGCCGGTACCGCGCTTGGCTACTTCCTCGTGCTCGAAACAGTCGCGGCGAATCTCGGGGGTGGCGATGGGACGATCGGTCTTCTCGTTGTCGACGATCCGCTCGCGAGGCTGTTCGAGCGGGTCGCACCGTTCCAGTTCGAACCGATCGCGCTGGTGTCGCTTGGGCCGGTCGAGTATCTGTTCTCGCCGGTCACGGCAGCGGTCGCTGGTGGTGTCGCCGTGCTCGTGGGCGTGAACCTCGCGGTGTCGTGGGTGGTCTGGCGCGGACCGACTGCCTGTCGCGTCAATCCCGGTGTGGGTGCCGTGGCCGGTCTCCCCGGTCTCCTGTCTGGCTTCGTCTGTTGTGGGCCGACGATCCTGCTCGTCGTTGGCGTGCAGGCGAGTGCCGGTCTCGTCGCCGCGTTCCAGTGGGCGCTGCCGCTCGCAGTCGCGTTGTTGATCGTGTCGCTGCTGTGGGTCGGCCGGCAGGTAGAAGTGTAGTCTCCGCTATCCGGGGTCGATCAGACGCCCACTCCAGCCAATTACTGTGCGACCGTCGTCGCTCGATAGACCTTCTTGCGCGCGTCGGGAAGGAACACGTCTTCGGTGACGAGACCTTCCTCGTTGAGTGTCTCCAGCGCTGCACGAACGGTTCGCTTGGGCAGGAGCGTCTCCTCTGCGAGTTGGGCCTGTGTCATCGACCCCTCGCGGTCGAGCACCCAGTGGACGAACTTCGCGCTGGGGGGCGCGTCTTCGAGCCGATGGCGCGGGATCGGCTCTGCCTGGTCCGATTGTGTCGTTGCGGTCATCCGATACTCCAGTATACGGCCGTCCACACTAATAGCTCTTGGTTACGCCGATGTCACGGCGGTCAGAATCTCACGTCTGATCGTCGTCGATCTGTCTCAGGCTCCCTGCTGGTCACCGGCAGCCGCGGCCAGTGCCTCGATCGCATCGGGATTTTCGATGCTGCTCGTATCGCCGAGGTCCTCGCCGGTGTACGCCGCCTGCACCGCTCGCCGGACGATCTTGCCACTCTGTGTCTTCGGGAAGGTCTCCACGAAGACGATGTCGCGGGGCCGGAACGGCTTGCCCAGTTCGTGCCCGACCTGCTCGCGCAGTTCCGCGCGCAGGTCGCCACTCGCCTCGACGCCGGCTTCGAGGACGACGAAGGCGACGACGGCCGTCCCGGTCGTCTCGTCGGGGACGCCGACGGCGGCGGCCTGATTGACCGCGTCGTGGGCGATCAGTGCCCCTTCGACCTCCGCGGGACCGACCTTCCGCCCGGCGACGTTGAGCGCGTCGTCGGCCCGGCCGTGGAGGTACCACAGGCCGTCCTCGTCCGTCTGTGCCCAGTCGCCGTGATCCCACAGATCCTCCCACGTCGACCAGTACTCCTCTATATATCGTTCGTCGCCGTCCCACAGTGACTTCGTCATGCTGGGACAGGAATCCCGGGCGACGAGGAAACCCCGTTCGTGCGTGTCGGTGATGGATTCACCCGAACTATCGACGATGTCGACGGCCATGCCGAGTCCCGGACCTCCTAGCGTGCAGGGCTTGAGCGACTGGATCGGCATGGGCATCAGAAAGCAGCCACAGATTTCGGTGCCACCGGAGATGTTGATGATCGGCGCTTGGCCGTCACCGACATGTTCGTAGAACCACCGCCAGGATTCGTCGTCCCATGGCTCCCCGGTCGACCCGAGTAGGCGGAGACTAGAGAGATCGTGGCGCTCGACCGGGTCCGTGCCGTGGTTCCGCAGCGCCCGGATCGCCGTCGGACTGATTCCGAACTGGGTGATGCCGTGGCGCTCGATCATGTCCCAGTAGCGGTCCGGTTCCGGATAGTCGGGGGCGCCCTCGTACATGAACACCGTGCCGCCGAACGTGTGGGTACCGATCAGCATCCACGGTCCCATCATCCAGCCGATATCCGAGACCCAGAAGAAGCGATCCGCGGGCTTGAGATCGAAGCCAAAGTGGAGTTCTTTGGCCGTCTGGACCTGCACGCCCGCGTGGGTGTGGACGATCCCCTTCGGTTTCCCTGTGGTCCCGGAGGAGTACAGCAGCATCGACTCGTCGCTGGCGTCGAGTCGCTCGGTCTCGAACGTGCTGTCGGCCGCCCCGACGGCGTCGGCCCAGCACTCGTCACGGTCGTCGTCCCACGGGATGCTCGCTCCTCCTTGCCCGTCGACCGTGCCGAGACGGTCGAAGACGATGGTGTGGGCGACGCTGCCGGCGTCTGCGATCGCCTCGTCGGCGGTGCCTTTCAGTCGCACCTCGTCGCCTCGGCGGTAGAACCCGTCTGCGGTAAAGAGCACCGAGCAGTCACTGTCGGCGATGCGGGTGGCGGTCGCGTCGACGCCGAACCCAGAGAAGATCGGGACGGCAATCGCGCCGACCTTGAAACAGCCATAGAGGATCGAGACGACTTCGGGGACCATCGGCATGTACAGGCCGACCGTGTCGCCCCGTTCGATGCCACGCTCGCGGAGTGCGTTCGCGACGCGATTGGCCTGTCGGTGGAGGTCGTGATAGGTCACCTGTCGCACGCCGCCGGGTTCGCCTTCCCAGAGACAGGCGACGCGGTTGCGATCACTCTCGTCGACGCCGGCATGCCGGTCGACGGTGTTGTGTGCGATGTTGAGCGAGCCACCGGGGTACCAGTGGGTGAACTGCGGTCCGTCGGTGTCGTCCCGGACGCTGTCGTACGCCTCGTAGAACTCGATATCGAGGTAGTCGACCACTTCGTCCCAGAACCACTCGATGCCGGACGCCGGTTCGCCGGGGACCGCCTCCGTGGTCCGTGCGATCAGTTCGTCGTAGTCTCCGATGTCGTACTCGTCCATGAACTGCGCGACGTTGGTCGACTCGACGAACGATTCGTCGGGGACGTGGGCGAACGTCCCGCTCATGACTGGGTCCCCCGTGGGTACCTCGATGTGTGGGACACGGTTGTGATACTGTGGCACATACTCGCTGATTGACAGCCGGCGACAATGATTGCTTGGCAACCATTCAATCACGTGAGATGTTCTGCCACATGGCAACGGTTCTGCCGGCAAGGAAACGCATTTATCTCTACCCCATGCTAGGTCTGCGCATGGACGACATTTTTGTCGGACGACTGATGACGGCAGACCCGGTCACGGTCTCGCCAGAGACGCTTGTCGAAGACGCAGCGACGCTGATGCTCGACGAAGCCATCGGTTCGCTGATCGTCGTCGGCGAGGAAAACGAGATTCAGGGGATTCTCACGTCGACTGACTTCGTCGAAATCGTCAAGGAGAGCAAGCCAAAAGCCCAGACGACCGTCGAGCGCTACATGAGCACGGACGTGATGACGACCACCGCGCAGGAACCGATCGAGGCGGTCGCCGATCTGATGCTGGAAGCGGGGATCCACCACGTTCCCGTCGTCGACGACACCGAAGGCGTCATTGGGATCATCTCGACGACGGATCTGACGGCGTACGTCTCCACGATCCAGACGCCGAGTCCGGCCTGAACGGACTCGGCGATCCCAGCGACGAACGGTACCGAAGACGGCGGCGATGTCAGTCGTCGGCGTCCGGTGCGTCCTTGGCAGGGGCACTCCAGACTGAGGCCGGTGCTCGTTCTTCGATAAACGCCGCAAGTGCACCGTAGAGGCCGATATCGTCCCCGAGTCGACTGATCCTGACCTCTGGGGTATCGACGAACAGGTAGTCGTCGAGGTACCGGTCGATGCCGTCGAGTACCACGTCGGGGTTGTTCATCGCGACGCCGCCACCGACGGTGACGAGCCCCGGGTTGACGGCGTTACAGATCGCCGCGAGTCCGGCCGCGTTGTAGCGGGCGACACGGTCGAGACACGAGCGGGCGAACGCGTCGCCCGCACTCGCAGCACGGAACACTGCCTGTGCGTCGACGTCTCCGTCGAGGACCGTTTCGGGGTCCTCCTCGGCGATCCGGTCGCTGACGCTCTGTGCGATCCCGCGACCCGAACAGAACGCTTCCCAGGCACCCCTGACGCCGGTACTTTCGACCTCGCTCTCCGGTGCGACCGGCAGGAGGCCGAACTCGCCGGCCTGTGCCGACTCGCCCCGGACGAGTTGGCCCCGCTCGACGACGCCGCCGCCGATGCCGGTGCCGAAGGTGACGTGGACGAGACTATCCACACCATCGGACGAGCCGTAGTGCCATTCGCCGAGGACGGCCGCGTTACAGTCGTTCTCTATCACGACGGGGAGTTCGTGAGCCTCGTGGATGGCGCGACCGACTTCGATCTGGTCGACGGTGTCGCCAGCGGGCGTGTCCAGTTCGGTGATCCGCCCGGTCTCCTTGTCGACCAGCCCGGTACAGGAGACCGCAACGCCGGAGAGCGGTTCTGTCGTGGTCTCTGCCAGCCGCTCGACGGCGTCGACGAGCTGGGATTCGAGGGCGGTCGGTCGCGTCGGTTCGACGGTGGTATCGGTCACGATATCCCCGCTCGGGACGGCGACGGCAGAGCGGAAGTTCGTGCTGCCGATCCCGAAGACGGCGATCTGCTCCATATCCATGTCGAACCCATGTTCTCACTTAAGTATTCCCACCATAGGCACAGCCCCGATAATCGAGCCCTACCGGTCAGGAAGCGGCTACGTTCGGTATGCTATCCGTTCGACGTGTTCCCATCTCGTTACGAGATGTGCTCCATATTCTCACCACGCCGCTTCGAGGAGTCGTTCGATCGATTCTGTCGTCGGATCGAGCGAAGGCGGTGTATTCGACATGAATCGATCCGTCCGAATCCGCTCGGCGACTGTGGGGAACTCCGCGGGCGTCGGGCCATCGATGTCTCGGAGTCGCGTCGGCAAATCGAGCGCAGTGACGACATCCGAAACTGCTGTCACGACCGCCTCGGCGGGGTCGCCGGCGTCGTCGACACCGAGCGCGCGAGCGAGCATGTCCCGTCGGCCGTCCACCCGCTCGAAGAGCCACGCCAGTGCGTACGGTGCGATTACGGCGTGGGCAGCCCCCTGTTGTACGTCGTACGTTCGCGCTAGTCCGTGACCGGCGGCGTGGATCAGTGAGAGTGTCGTCTCCCCCTCGCGTGAGATGCCGTACTGGACGAGCGTCGCACCCTCGACGAGCCGTTCGTACACCCCGATCGAAGGGTCGTCCAACTCGCCAAAGGCCAGCAGTCCCTCCTGAAAAACCGAGAGTCCCCGCATCGCCGTGGCGTCGGTCACCGGGGTCGCGGTGCTCGCGTACAGCGTCTCGATCCCCTTGTCGAAGCCGTTCATCGCCGACGCCGCGAGGACCGGCCGCGGCGTCGTCGCGACCAGTTCGGCGTCGGCGTGTACCGCGGTGGGCATCAGTCCGGGGGCGGAGACGCCGCCACTCGCTGGCTCCGTGACCGGACACGTCTCGGGGGCGGCGGTGACGCCGGCGACCATCGAGCAGTCAGCACCCGCAAGTGTCGTTGGCACGGCGACGACTGGAACGAGACCGTCGTCAGGGACCGTGATCGTCCCGGTCTCGACGAGTTCCTGACCGACCGTGGTCGACCCATGGTCCGTGGCAGCGAGCACGCTCACGAGTGTCGCCGCGTCGAGACTGCTCCCACCTCCGAGGGCGACGAGCACGTCCGCGTCCGTCGCTTGCAGTGCGTCGACTCCATCGTAGGCCGTGCCGAGACGCTTCGCGGGCGTCGTCTCGGCGAAGACGCCAGCCAGTCTGTCTCCCAGACCGTCTTTTACGGGGTCCAGCACCGCTGGTGTCGTCCCGACGGTCTCGCCACAGACGACGAGCGCTCGCTCGAACCCCTGGCGAGCGAGTTCGGCCCCGAGATCCGCGACCGCGCCCGCTCCCACGCGGAGGACTGGCGGGTCGTAGGCGAACCGATCCGTTCGCTCGCCGTCGACGGTGCTGTCCTCAGTCATGGGTCGGCGCTGGAGTCGCCGACTGGCGGCGGGAATGCTCGGTCTCGCCGAAACGCGCGTCGTGGAAACTGTGGGCGGGGACCGTCCAGGAAGACGAGAGGGATGATCCGGTCGTGCGAGATACCATACGTCGGGTGGGTGCTGGAGCTACCTGAGCGTTCTCCCCTAGGGGGTCTTCTCTCGGGTTCTGCTCGCTGCATCGGCCGCGTGCTCCCGTCGCTGGACCCGGAAAGGACAGCCGGTGCTGCGCGCGTCGAACGGACGTGAGAGATAGCCAAAGTATACTGCCATTTTATATTCCCGTCCATCATTATTCACGATTGGTATGGCAAGTGCTAGCTCGGATGATGGTGTGTTGCTCGAATGGTATCGCAATCGGATCGCGGAACCGTCGACCGACGACGAGGTGTACGGCTACTGGCTGTTCGTCTTCGGGGTCGTCATCGGCCTGTTCGGAGTGCTACTTGCTGCCTCGACGGCGGCAACGCCCGCTCGCACGTTCTCACGGCAGGCCGGTATCGCGCTGGGCGGACTGGGGCTGTTGTTCATTCTGGTCGGCTCGGTCGTTCGGCTTCCGCTCGAACGGCGGGCGACACTGGTGTCGTACGTCGGTGCGGCGGTCGGTCTCGTCGCCATCGTCTGGCTGGTCGTCACGTTCGACGGCGGTCGAGCACAGCGGCCGATGATCTTCGGTACGTATGCTATCGGGATGGCGATCATCGCGCTCGGTGCGATTTTCGTCCCTCTCTTGCGTGAAAACCCGGACGATTCGGTGAGGCCCGCGGAGGACGACACCGATGCCGACGCGGCCGTCGCGGCGGCACAGGCCGATGCAGCGCAAGCCCGTGAAGAGTCCGAGCAGGCGCGCGCGGCGTCTGCTGACCTGCAGGACGAACAGCGCGCGCTCGCTGCCGAGCTTGCGGGCCTGCGTGAGAGCGCGGCCACGTTCGAACTGTACGAGGACAAAGGCGGGAAGTTCCGCTGGCGACTGCGCCACCGCAATAGCAACATCATCGCCGACAGCGCGCAGGGGTACACGCGCCGGACCAGCGCCCAGAACGGCATCGAGAGTGTCCGGCGCAACGCGCTCGGGGCGGCGCTGCTCGAACTCGAAACGGAACCGGACGACGCGACGGACGAGTCCGAGACGGGCGTCGTCGCGTATCCACCGGGCGAGAGTAAGGCCACCTTCGAACTGTACGAGGACAAGGGCGGCGAGTACCGCTGGCGACTCGAACACACGAACGGCAACATCATCGCCGACAGCGGCGAGGGTTACGGCGAGCGTCGCGAGGCCGAGGCGGCCATCGAGCGAGTCAGAGAACGCGTCGGTCCCGCCCAGTACCTTCGAGCCGATCCGACGGCCTACGAAGTGTATCAGGACAGCGCCGACGAGTGGCGCTGGCGACTGATCCACAAGAACGGGCGCATCCTCGCGGACGGTGGCGAAGGGTACACCTCCCGAAGCAGCGCCCGCGACGCGGTCGACCGCGTCCGCTCGGCACTGGACGGTGAGACCGACTACGAGTTCGACGTGTTCGAAGACACGGGCGGGAAGTACCGCTGGCGACTCGAAGCGGGCAACGGCGAAATCGTCGCCGACAGCGGACAGGGCTTCAGCGAGGAGCGCGGTGCCAGAGAGAGCATCGAGCGCGTCGAGGGCCACTCCGGGGACGCTGCGGTCCTCGACGTGGGACTCGCCACGTTCGAGGTGTTCGAAGACAAGGGCGGGAAGTACCGCTGGCGACTCCGACACCGAAACGGGAACGTTCTGGCCGACAGCGGACAGGGCTACAGTAACAGAACAAAAGCGTTCGACGGCATCGACAGCGTGAAACGCAACGCGCCACACGCCGAGCGCCACGACGCCTGATCGGCGCGACCGCCGCCTTATCGCTCTATCTCGCGCACTTCGAAGCCCACGTCGTCGTTTCGGAAGGTATCGGTCAGGCCCGCGAGATCGTCCGCGACGGCGAGCAGGCACACGTCGAGTCCCTTCGTCGCGGCTTCCGTCACGGCCGTCGCCGTCGAAAACCGGATGTCCGGTACCAGATCGGCGTCAGTCGCCGCTGCGACGGCTTCGGTACCCGAGACGGCCAGCAGATCGTGCTCTGCTGCGACCTGTGTCACTGTCTCGGGATCGACACCGCGACTGCCACCGTCGCGGATCGGCGGAATCGACACCACGGTGACGGTCCCGAGTTCGTACTCCAGTACCCCGTCGAAGTCCGTGATTCCTACGTCCTGCTCGGCGTCGGCCGACGAGACTGCGACGGCGGTCGCGTTGCTCGACGTTCCGGGTGTCGCGTGTAACACACCGTCGCGCATCGCCAGCGAGACCGATTGCCCTTCGTCGATCGGCCCGGTCGCGATCGCCGTCTCGATCTCGACCTCGCCGATCACGTCCTCGGAGACGTGGTCGACGAACTCCCGGAGGTCGGCAGTCTGTGTGATCAGCCAGTCGACGCCCTCTTTGGTCACTTCGTAGCGGCCGCGGCCGTGTTTCGTGACGAACCCACCTTCGACGAGGTCCTGCAGATAGTTCGAGACGGCCTGTGAGGTGATGCCGATACTGTCGGCGATCTCCTGCTGGCTGACGGCTGGCTGGCGCTCGGCGATCTCGATGAGGATCTGGTACTGGGTCGCCGTCCGCTTGCTCTGGAGGACCGTGGTCTCGTCGTGGACCTCGTCGCTCATAGCGACCACTCTGCACCCTGCGGGCAAGTATGTTTGCTCTCCGTTCGACTACGATCCGGTCTGTGTGGTGCTGGCCCGACAGCCGGACAATCACGGTTGCAGTACTGCAACTGCGATTTCTCGCTCGTCCAGTGACGTTGGACCGCGTGCCACACTCGCGGGACGAAGCAGTCCTTATTTGATCGGCCCGGACCGAATCGATCGTATGGCCGACGACGAAATCCCCGATATCCCGATCGTCTGTGAGACCTGCGGGACGCGCTCGAAGATCCCGTTCGACGAGGTCGAAGCGGCCGTCGAACGACACAACGAACAGCGTCACGACGGCGAGGAGATGGCACAGGTCGACCCGGCGGTCATGGAACTGCTGGCCGACCGCGTCGCCGAGGACATCGGCCTGCTGTAGTCACCGGAGACGGCCTACCAGCCCGGTGAGGCGCTCCACAGCACTCCGCAGTGAGTAGCCCGACCAGTAGTACTCACTGGTCGTCCACGTCAGGCCGACGAGCACGAATAGCCCGCCGAACGCGAGATCGGTAAACAGCACCCACGGTGGCGAGGCATACAGGAGGCCGTTTGTCACGTGTGTCGGGAGCAGCGTCTTGAGACCGAACCAGAACTGATCGGCGACCGTCCGCTCGCTGGCGACGTTCGTCTCCGGATCGATCGAGGCGTCGGGAGCGCTCGACGCGGTCCCACCCGGCTGATCGGCGCTCGCGTTCGTTCGGTTCTCGGTGACTGTCTCGGTCGTCGCTTCTGCGGGAGCGGACGGTGTCATCGGTTCGATCGGGGCGCGCTCCCGGTATCGCGCGGCCGGACCGCCCTGACTCTCGTCGCCGGTGCCGATCCGCTCGACGTCGTAGGGCATGCCCACCCGCACGGCCCAGACGATCTCGTCCTCGTCGTTCAGTTCGACCAGTCGATTCCCGTTCGAGTCGACGACCAGCGTGTTCCCGTTGGGCAGTCGATCCGCATCGCGGGGCCACTGGAGGCGAACGTCGCGCCAGTGCCACGTCTCGACCCACTCGCCGTCGACGCGCTGGTACTCGATGATGCGCGTGTTTTCCGAATCGGCCACGATGACACTCGGGCCGCCGTACGACTGCGGGATGTAGTCGGGGTTGTGCTGCTCGAAGAGAATCTCGTGCTCGTCGTCTTCGCCCAGTGTCCACGACTCGTCGACGGCGTAGTCACCGTTGGTCGCGTTCAGAAAGACGACTTCGTCCATGTTCCGTATGCTGACCATGACGCGGCCGTCGTCGAGCAACTCCACGTCGTTGAGATGCGTCCAGTCACCGTCTTTCCCGCCGGCATCGCGGGCGTAGTGGTCGGCCGCGTCCCACTCCCAGACGACAGAGCCGTCCCTGATGTCGACGGCGTACACGTCGTCCTCGACGATGTCCGCGACGAGTCGGTGTGTCTCGTTGATCCGGTCGATGTCGTGCCAGCGTGCCGAGGCGACCCGCGGCGTCCGCTCGGCGTACAGCACCCGCTCGGCACCGGTCGTGAGGTTCGCCCGAACGAGGACGTTGCGCGTACAGCTATTGCTGTCGAACTGCTCGCACGCGTCACCCCGGAAGTGGCGCGCGGCCACGTACTCGACGGTGTAGCGCTCGCCGGGGACCTGATCCACGTCGAAGTAGGTCCGGTAGCTGTCGTTGAAGTAGACCACGGTGCCGTTGGGCGTGAATGCGGCGATCTCGGCCGTCTGGCCGCTGACGTAGAACCCCTGCGTCGCCACGACGGTCAGCCCGCGCTGTCCACTCGCTCGCTGCACGCGCTGGGCAGACCAGTTCTCGCCCGCGGCGGTCTCCGATTTTGCCTGCTGGAACCGTGACTCTACGTCGATTGCCGTCCGTCCACTGGAGGGGGGCCGCTGTGTCGAAACCGTGGTTTCAGTCCGTGCCGGTCTCGACTCTTCGGTCGCCGTCCGTGTCGCGTTCGTCCCGGTGTGCTGGGACCACTCTCCCTGCGTTACCGCTGTCTCGCTTGCTGGCGACGACGTATCGTCGTCGGCCTGCACGGCCGTCTGGACGAACGACTGCCCGACGGTCGCGGCCGAGATGAGCATCGTCGTCAGAAAGACGATACGGAGGGCACTGCGTCCTGTCATATGCATCGATGGAACAGATGGCCTGTCGATGGCAGTTGGGTAATGTTTTGTGATAACTCAGCGCCATTTTGAGCGTCACGTCGTATCGTAGCCATCGAAATCACGGCACACACGATCGCAGGACTGCAGCGCGACCGGTCTGTCGATCGGTTCAGTTGTTGCTATCGGGATCAGTGTCGAGCACGGATGGATCGGCTCCACGGCAGGACTGTGGTCGACCGGTCAAACAGCGACGAGACGCCGTCTCAGTTCCCGTCCCACTCGTCTCGGCAGTCGTCGTCACAGAAGTGCGCTTCCTGGACGCTCCCGTCTTCGATCCAGGTGACCTCGCGATGGGTCGGCTCGTTCGCGATGGGTTCGCCACACGTCTCGCAGTTCGGTGCCTCGGACTCGTCGATGTCCTCGTGATGGTCCGACGTAGGATCTACCATATGGCGACTGGTGGGTGTCGTGCTATTTAACGGCACAGAAATCCAGCCGCTGGTCGGGGCTGCCTATCGATCCCGGGTCACTGATTCGCCGGGGTCGGTCATCGCGCCGCTCGACAGCGTGACGCCGGGGTTGATGCTCGTGTTGATGCCGGTCTTGACCTCGTCGCCAGCGACGACACCGTACTTGCGTCGGCCGGTCGAGACGCGTTCGCCCTTGACCGTCTGGGAGACCGACGCGCCGTCGTGGCGGAGGTTCGCCACCTGCGTGCCCGCCCCGAAGTTTACGTCCTCGCCGAGGACGCTGTCGCCGACGTAGGAGACGTGTGGCACCGCCGAACCGGTCCCGATGACGCTGTTTTTGATCTCGACGCCGTGGCCGATGTGGGTGTCCGGCCCCAGCAGCGTCGCTCCACGGACGTAGGCGTTCGGGCCGACTTCGGCACCGGAACGGATCAACGCCGGTCCTTCGACCACGACGCCGGGTTCGATCGTCGCCCCCGCTTCGACGACGACGTTCCCGCGGAGGGTCGCGTCGCCTTTCACCTCGCCGTCGATTCGCCGCTCCAGTTCGCCCAGTTTCCACTCGTTTGCCGCCAGTAGCTCCCACGGGCGGCCTACGTCGAGCCACCGGTCGACCTCCACGGCCGACACCGTCGCCGACTCGATCGCCTGCGCGACCACGTCGGTGATCTCGTACTCGCCGCGCTCGCTCTGCTCGACGTCGAGCCACTCGCGGGCCTCGGCCGGGAAGACGTAGGCACCGGCGTTTGCCAGTTCGGTCGGTGGGTCCGCGGGCTTCTCGACGATGTCGGTCACGCGACCTTGCTCGGTCGAGAGGACGCCGTATGCGGTCGGATCGTCGACGCGGTAGGCGGCGATCGAGGGGCCGGCCTCGAACAGCGCCGTAATCGACGCCTGATCGTAGAGGTTGTCGCCGTTGAGGACGGCGAACTGGCCGTCGAGATGCTGGCGGGCACACCGCACTGCATCGGCCGTCCCCAGTTGCTCCTCCTGAACGGCGAACTCGACGGGGACGCCCCGGTACTCCTCGCCGAAGTACGACCGCACCGCCTTGGACTCGTAGCCGACGACGAAAAGCAGTTCACTCGCCCCAGCGGTCACAGCCGCGTCGGCGGTGTGTGCCACGAGCGGTCGATCCGCGACCGGCAACATTGGCTTCGGCGTCGATGTCGTCAACGGCCGCATTCGGGTCCCCTCACCTGCCGCGAGGACGACTACTTGCATACGAAGCCGGTCGTAGCCGACCCATTTGAAGATACGGTCATCAGGCGGTGACTACGACCGTGACAGCCGGCGTGTAACGATACCGGAGCAGGTCGGCTCCGACGGCCGAGTCGCAACATCTTAGCGCCCGGGCGATCACCGGTCGGTCTGTGACATTGTTCGTGCGCGCGCTGGTCGTCGTCCTCGCGCTCGGTCTCGTCTTCGGAATGGGCGTCCACTACGACGCCGAACACACCGAGCAGTGGCCGTATCCTACCTCAGATGCGCTTGCAGCCGATTACGACGGCCACGTCGGCGACGACGTGTTCGTCTTTGGCACCGTCGAACGGGTCGAAACGACGACACAGAGTGCAACGATACTCGTCAGCCACTCCGATGGACAGTTGACGCTCACGGTCGATGACTTCGACGCCGCGGTCCGTCCCGGCGGCGTCGTACAGGTCGTCGGTCGTCTCGAACCGGACGCCACTGTCGACGCACGCAACGTCCGCGTGGTCAACCCCGCAGGATCGTCGATCCTGTTCAAGTACGGCGTCTCGCTCGTCGGTGCGGCCTTCGTGACTGCTCTCGTCTTGCGACACTGGCGTATCGACTTCGCGACGCTTTCATTCGAGGTGCGTCGGGATGGCTGATCTGCTGACTCACGTGCTCGTCCCGTTCGTTCTCCTGACACCCCTCAGCTGGCGGGCCGAGTGGCTGACGGACCGCTGGATCGTCCTCGCGATGGCCGGGGCGGCGATTCCCGACCTCGTGAAAGTCGGTATCGTCGTCGAGGACACGGTGATCGAATCGATCGTGGGACTGCCGTTCAGCTACGCGCCGATCAGTACGCTGGGTGGCGTTCTCGTCATCGCCACCGCCATCGCCGTCTGGTTCGGCGACGATCACCGCCGCGCCTTTGGCTATATTTTCTTCGGCGGTCTTACCGCACTCACGCTCGACGGCATGCGCGTGTTCGCCGACGGACAGGCGAACTTCTGGCTCTACCCCTTCGTCTGGTGGCGACCGCCGACGCCGAGTCTCTACGTCACCTCGGACCCGCGCGTCACTGCCGTCGCGATCATCACGGCCGGACTGGTCTTTCTCGCCGACTGCTATCGTGCCTCGGCGACGTGACCGCGACCCACTGCTCTCGATCCTGCTCCGTTAGGACAGCACTGCTCCGCTGGGATTTGAAACCTGACTGCGAGACTCACTGCGTTCGTCTCGCGTGATTCGAATCCCTTCGCTACGCTCTGCTTCGTCACGTTGTTCCTCAGGAAAATGCTCGCTCAGGGATTTGAACCCTGGTCATTGGCTCGAAAGGCCAATATGATTGGCCGGACTACACCAAGCGAGCGCTGCATATAGTGAGATAGGCTGGTGGTATTTAAAATCGTCTTTCTGCCGGCGGTTTGCCAACCACTCACTCGAAATCGATGCCGGAGAACTCGATTCGGACACCACCGTCGGCACTTTCCAAAAGCGAGAGGCTCCAGTCGTGGGCGGTCACGATCTGTTCGACGATGGTGAGACCGAAGCCGGTGCCGTCGGGTGTGGTCGTGTAGCCGTAGTCGAGTACCTTCGTTCGCTCTCGGGACGGGATACCGGGACCGTCGTCGGCGATGTAGAGGCCGTCCTCGGTGCGCCCGACCCGGACCGTCACGGCCGGGCCGGCGTGTACCACCGCGTTCTCGAAGAGGTTCTCGAACACTTCCAGCAGTCGATTTTCGTCGGACTGGACTGTCCCGAACTCGTCTTCGAGTGCCAGCGTACCGTCGTCTGCGCCGACCGTTCGCCAGGCGCGTCTGACGACGGGCGCTAACTCCACCGGCTCTGGCTCTTTGATGCGGTTGCCATCTCGGGCCATCGTCAACACGTCCTCGATCAGTGCTTCGATCCGTTCGAGTGACGTTTTGACGTGGTCGAGATGCTCCGTGTCTGTGGCCTCCTGTGCGAGTTCCAGCCGTCCCATCGCGACGTTCAGTGGGTTTCGGAGGTCGTGGCTCACGACCGACGCGAACTGTTCGAGTCGCTCGTCCTGTCGTTCGAGTTTCTCCCAGCCTTCGATGCGCTCGCTGATCTCTGCGATGGTGCCGACGTGATACGTCGTGCCATCGACCTCGATGGCCGTCGTGTGTGTCTCGACCGGTATCTCGTCGCCGTCTGGCCGGCGGTGGAGCGTCTCCCGCTGGCGCGTCTCTCCGATATCGAAGGAATGCCAGTACGCTTCGAAGCGAGACTCGTCCAGTGTGGGGTTTACCTCCCAGATCGGGACGCCGTGGAGACCGTCGCGATCGATCCCGAGCATGTCGGCGTAGGCCTGATTGACGTAGGCAAAGCGCCCGCTCTCGTCGTAGACGCCGACACCGACTCCCACCTTCTCGACGACGGCATTGAAAAAGCCCGCCTCGAAGCCGCCGTCTGTGAGACACGTCTCAGCGGCCCGTCTGGCACCCACCGCTGTCTGCGCACCTGTGGCACTGCTTCCCGATGCCTGCCGTCCGTCGTGACTGTTGTCCCCCGTCATTGTCTCCTACAGCGCCACCAGACGCTGATAGCGTTCGATTGCGAGCCCAGCAATAAAAACCCCTTCCGTGGTAGCATGACACATCCGCCACGCGAGAGCGTCAGTATTCGACCTGTCTCGCCTCAGAACGCGACTGCGTGGGGAAGGTCCGGCAGCAGTGTCGGCGCGCTCTTACTTCCCTTCGAACTCGGGGTCCGAATCGCCCATGAACGCCGTGATCCCTTCCATCACGTCGTCGGTACCGATCAGGTGACCGAAGGCCTGTGCTTCGACTTCGAGGCCGGCGTCGGTGTCGTCACGGCCCGCGAGCATCGCCTTCTTGGTGAGTTCCTGAGCGACCGGCGGTCCGGCGGCGAGGTCGCTCGTGAGTTCGAGCGCTCGCTCGTCGAGTTCGTCGTTGGGGACGACCTCGTTGACGAAGCCGTAGTCGGCCATCTCCGCGGCGTCGTAGCGCTCGGCCGTGAAGATGATCTCCTTGGCCCGGCCCTCGCCGACGATGTTGGCGAGGCGCTGGGTGCCGCCCCAGCCCGGGAGCAGACCGAGATTGTGCTCTGGCTGACCGAGTTCGGAGCGCTCGCTGGCGATACGCATGTCGGCACAGGTCGCCAGTTCCATCCCGCCACCGAGCGCGTAGCCGTCGATACCGGCCACGACGGGCATCGGACAGGCTTCGAGTTTGCCGAACGTCTCCTGACCCTTGCGTGAGAGCTTGATCGCTTCGAGGGGGGTCGCGTTGCTCGCCATCGCCTGCACGTCCGCACCGGCCGAGAACGCGCGATCACCGGTCCCGGTCAGGAGGATGGCTCGGACATCGTCGTCCTCGCTCAGACGGTCGACGGCGTCGGCGAGTTCGTCCATCACCTCGGGGCTGATGGTGTTCATCTGGTGGGGACGGTCGATCGCGATCCGTGCGACGTACTCCTCGGGATAGGTGACTTCGATGACCTCGTACGCGGCGGCGTCCTCGTCGTCGCTGTCGTAGAAGCCACCTTCCTCGGCCGCCGTTTCGAGGCCCTCGGAGAGTTCGTAGCGGGCCGCGCCGGTCTCGTCGTGAGCAGATTCGAGGGCGTCGACGAGCGCGTCCAGTCCTGCTTCGTCGGCGAGCTTTGCCGGCCCCTTCGGGAAGCCGCCGCCGAGCATCACCGCTTCGTCGATGTCGCTCACCGGGGCCACGTCGTTTTCGACGAGCTTGCCGACTTCGTTCGCCATCACGGCCAGCAGACGGTGTTCGATGTCCTCGCGGCCGGCGTCGGAGGGGATGTCGACGCCGCCGTTCTCGTAGTCGTAGAACCCCTTGCCGGATTTCTTGCCCAGTTCGTCGTTCTCGACTTTCTCTTCGAGAAGCGGACAGGGCGCGTAGGCATCACCCAGCACCTCGTGCATGTAATCGAGGACGTGCAGGCCCACGTCGTTGCCGACCTGATCGGAGAGTTCGAACGACCCCATCGGCAGGCCCATGTCGAACTTCGTCGTCGAGTCGACTTCGGCAATCGTCGCCTCGTCGTCGTGGACGAGCCACGTGGCTTCGTTCATCAGCGGGACGAGAATACGGTTGACGATGAACCCGGGCGAGTCCTTGCGAACGCGAACGGGTGTCTTGTCGAAGGCGTCGGCCAGTTGCTCGACCGCGTCCAGCGTCTCGTCACTGGAGTGTGCACCGGAGATGACTTCGACCAGTGGCATTCGGACCGGCGGATTGAAGAAGTGCATCCCACAGAACTGTTCGGGCCGTTCGGTGACCTCCGAGAGTTCCGTGATCGAGAGACTGGAGGTGTTCGTCGCGAAGATCGCTTCCTCGGGCGCGTACTCCTCGACCTCTCCGTACACGTCCTTCTTGATCTCCATCTTCTCGGGGACGGCCTCGATGACGATGTCGGCGTCACCGACGGCCGCCTCCATGTCGACCAACGCTGTCACGCGCTCTAGGGCAGCGTCCGCGTCGTCCTGACTGATCTGCTCTTTTTCGGCGAGCTTGTTCAGCGACCACTCGATCTGGTCGTAGCCGTTCTGGACGAACTCCTCTTTGATGTCGCGCATCTGCACGTCGTAGCCTGCAAGCGCCGCGACTTCGGCGATGCCGTGACCCATGTTCCCAGCGCCGAGTACCGCGACCGTCTCGATGTCCTCAAAATCCATGTCAGAAGTATCCACTCTCGCCCGAGGTTTCAACGTTTCTCTCGGTCAACAACCACGGAAGAGTTTATTCTTTGCACCATATCATTATGTGCGAGTGGTGTTAACATTGGAAACATGGACTTCGAGCTATCGGACGAACAACGCCAGGTACGCGAGGAAGTCCGGCGGTTCGCCGACAACGAGATCAGGCCCCACGCCACGGAGTACGACACGGCAGAGAAGTATCCCCGCCAGATCGTCGAGCAAGCGGCGGAATTAGGGCTAACGGGCGCGAACATCCCCATGGAGTACGGCGGTGTCGGCTACGACACGCTGACCAACGCCATCATCGCCGAGGAACTGTTCGCGGCCGATCCGGGGATCGGTCTGTGCATCCAGTCTGCCGCCTTCGGCGCGGATGCAATCGTCGGCTTCGGCACCGAGGAACAGAAAGCGGCGTACCTCGAACCCGTCGCGACCGGCGAGGCGGTGATGGGTGCGGCCATCTCGGAGCCAGACGTGGGATCGGACGTGTCGTCGGTGTCGACGACGGCGACGAAAGACGGCGACGAGTGGGTGATCGACGGACACAAGATGTGGATTACCAACGGTACCGTCGGCGACTACTTCGTCGTCCTCTGCCAAACGGACCCCGACGCCGAGGGCCGCTACAACGGCTTCTCACAGTTCATCGTCGAAGCGGATCGCGACGGCTTCGAGGCCGAGAAGATCACCGGCAAACTCGGGATCAGGGCCTCTGATACGGCTGAACTGCTGTTCGACGGCGTGCGCGTCCCCGAGGAGAACCTCGTCGGGACCCGCGGGGCGGGCTTCCTGCAACTGATGCAGTTCTTCGACGAAACCCGGACCGGCGTCGCCGCACAGGCCGTCGGCATCGCGAAGGGTGCGGCCGAGCGCGCCCTCGACTACGCCCAGGAGCGCGAGCAGTTCGATCGCCCGATCAGCGAGTTTCAGGCGATCCAGCACAAACTCGCCGACATGCACACCAAGACCGAGGCCGCGCGGATGCTGACCTACAAGTCGGCCTGGAGCGTCGACAACGCCGACGACCAGCTCACGATGCTCGCCTCGATGGCAAAGGAGTACGCGTCCCGGGTCGCCGTCGACGTCGCGGACGAGGCCGTCCAGATCCACGGCGGTGCGGGCTACGTCAACGACTTCGACGTCGAGCGGTTCTACCGCGACGCGAAGATCACCCAGATCTACGAAGGGACCACCGAGATTCAGAAAAACATCATTGCGCGCGAACTGCTCGGCAAGGGGATGGTGTAGGCGAAACGCTCTCCCTGCCGCGTCACCTGTCCACGCTCGTGAGCGACCCCCACGACATCCTCCGTGCGGACCCCGACATCGGACCGCTCGTCGACGAACACGGTGAACTCTCGATCGAACCGGCAGAGGACCTCTTTCAGCGATTCGTCACCTCCGTCCTGCGCCAGCAGGTGTCGATGGCGTCGGCCGCAGCCACGCGCGAACGACTCTTTGAGGCCGTCGAGGTGACACCGTCGGGCATCCTCGCGGCGGCCGACGAGACGCTCAGAGACGCCGGTCTCTCCCGACAGAAGACTCGCTACGTCAACAACATCGCCGCCGCCTTCGACGAACACGACTATTCGCACGACTACTTCGCAGGGCTGCGCGACGACGCAGTCGTCGACGAACTCACCGCAATCACCGGCGTCGGCGAGTGGACTGCCCAGATGCAACTCATGTTCTCGCTCGGCCGTGAAGACGTGTTTCCCGTGGGCGATCTGGGCATCCGCAAGGGGATGCAGACGCTCGTCGATCCCGAGATGACTCGCGCAGAGATGCGGTCGTACGCCGAACGCTGGGCTCCCTATCGAAGCTACGCGAGTCTCTACCTCTGGCGTGTCGAGGAGGACATCGCCGAGAGCGTCGATGAAGTCCGCTCCGAGTAGGCGCACAGTCTCGTCGCTGTAGTGCGATCACGAGCGGCCGATACAACCGAAACGAGGGCGTGGAGGGCCGAGACGTCGACGACCTGACTCACAGCTCGTGTTCACATCAGGATCGCGCTGTCTCAGGACCCACTCGCCATCTCCCACGCCGAGATGAACACACCATTGAAATGAAACTGCCGATACGCCGCCGCTCTCGCCGCTCACCCACGATGGTCGTGGATGACGCCGGAAGCGTCGCTGTGAGTGCTCTCTGGCGACCCCCACGCCTCGCTCCCGGTGGTCGCAGCTACGGGAGTGACGGGGTTTAAGATGCTGGACGAGTGAGTTATCGACATGTTCCGCGGTGCGACTTCGCCCGGCCTGCGCTGTTGTTGAGCGCTCGCTCTTTTCTGTCCCGACTCGCATCGCACAGCCGACTGTTCCCCACACAAGTCACACAATGTTCGACCGTATCACAGACGACATCCGCTTCGCCAAGGCAAACGACCCCGCCGCGACGAGTACGCTGACCGTCCTACTGACCTATCCCGGACTCCACGCAGTCTGGTGGTATCGGCTCGCGAACGCCTGTCACCGCCGGGGCTTCGATCTGCTCGCCGCCCTCCTCTCGTACGTCGGTCGCTTCCTCACGGGCGTGGAGATCCACCCCGGTGCGACCATCGGCGACCGCCTGTTCATCGATCACGGGATGGGCACCGTCGTCGGCGAGACTGCCGAAATCGGTGACGAGGTCGTGATGTACCACGGCGTCACACTGGGTGGAAAGTCGGGCGAGCGGGTCAAGCGCCATCCGACCGTCGAAGACCGGGCGATGATCGGCGCGGACGCGACGTTGATCGGCGACATCACGATCGGCGAGGATGCAACGGTCGGCGCTGGGTCGGTCGTCGTCGACGACGTGCCGCCGGAGACGACGGTCGTCGGGAACCCCGCCCAACCGGTCGAGGACCGCGATGGGTCGTCGGACGGCTCCGCGGCGCACACTGGCGACGACACTGCCGAGATGCACCCCGACTGTGCGCCGGAAGTCGAACCGCGCTGGCGAGAAGTGCAGTCCTAAGAACGTCGTTCTGTCTTCCTCTTCGGGCCCACCACAACCTCGCGTGTCGTTACACTCCCGCTCGGGCGTTCGGAGATTCTCGCTCGCGGTGCTCTTGGACCGCCTACCGCAGCCTCGCGTGTCGTTACACTCCCGCTCGGCCGTTCGGAGATTCTCGCTCGCGGTGCTCTTGGACCGCCTACCGCAGCCTCGCGTGTCGTTACACTCCCGCTCGGGCGTTCGGAGATTCTCGCTCGCGGTGCTCTTGGACCGCCTACCGCAGCCTCGCGTGTCGTTACACTCCCGCTCGGGCGTTCGGAGATTCTCGCTCGCGGTGCTCTTGGACCGCCTACCGCAGCCTCGCGTGTCGTTACACTCCCGCTCGGCCGTTCGGAGATTCTCGCTCGCGGTGCTCGCTCGAATCTCCCGCTACTCTTCGAAGTCCTGCTCTTCTTCCTCGGTTTCCAGTTCCACGTCGTCGTCCGCTCGTCGGGTCACGTCGACGTGGTAGTGCTGGAGGATGTCTCGGCCCAGCAGGATCGGGTAGTCCATGTGTCCGCGGTCCTCGATACTCGCGGTGACGGTGTGCTGGGTACCACCGACGCCGACGACGAGGTCGACGACGGGGCGTGACTTCCCGCTCTTGAGACTGCCCGACTTGACCTTCACGATGTCCTTGATCGGTCCGGTGCCGAGACGTGCTGCCAGCTGTGAGTCGATGCTGGTCCGGGTCGCGCCGGTGTCGGACTTGGCGAGGATGGTCTCACTGCCGCGTGTTCCGGCGACCATCACCTCCTCGATGTAGCCGATGACGACCTGTTCTTTGGGTTCCGTCTCGGCGGGCTTTGGCATACAGTGCGGGCGCGAGTCGTCGAGTTCCGCGGCGAGTCGGGCCACTTCCTCGTCGTCGACGCTGCCGCCGACCTTCTCGATTGCGCGCTTGGCGATGTACGGTGCCGGGCTTTTGCCGGTGGCCTTGAACAGCCCGCGGAAGCCGGCTGTCGGATTCACTTCCAGTACGAAATAGCCGTCGTCGCCCTCGATGATGTCGACGCCGGCGTAGTCCAGTCCGACCACCTCGGTCGCCGTGGTCGCGATGTCGGCCACTTCCGGCGGGAGATCGTCGGTCATGTCTTCGACTTCGCCCCCGAGTGCGACGTTGGTCCGCCACTCGCCGTCCGGTGCGTAGCGGTTCATCGCACCGACGATTTCGCCGTCGACGACGTAGACCCGCAGGTCGTGATTGCGGGTGTCGTCACGGTCGAGGTACTCCTGCAAGAACGCCTGTCGAAGCCCGACCTGTGGGTTGACCGGGTCGTCCATGTCGACGAGCCACGTCCCGCCGCCGTGGGTGCCGATGGCGGTCTTGTACACCGCACGGTCGCCAAAGCGCGTGCGCTCCTCGTTGAGTCGTTCACTCGACAGCGCCAGCAGCGCGTCGGGCACCGGCACGTCGGCTTCGGACAGCGCCATCGTCGTCGCGAACTTGTGCAGCGCGGTCGTGATCGCCTTCGGACGGTTGCACATCGGGACGAGCCGATCCAGCGTCAGCGCCAGCCCGATCCCCTCGACCGGCTGTTCGTCACTCGATAGGAGGAGGCGGTTGACGACCACGTCGACATCCGGTTCGAGCGTCACGTCACCGTCGCTGACATCGATCGCAGTGTTCTCCTGGCGGAGCCACTCGGTGTCGTAGCCAAGCGCGTCCGCTGCGTTGAGGATCGCCTTCGTCTCCTTGCTGTTGTGCAGGCTCAGGACCCCTATCGTCGGGTCCTCGGATGCGGTCATACAGTATGACTCTGTCAGTGTCTCCAAATGCCTGACGGTCAGCGACGGCGGGTGTCGTCCGATCGTCAGTACTCGGTTTTGGTTCTCTGGGCGTGGTTCGTGTTTCCTCTGTGCCAATAGAGCGGATGGTTCATATCATGTGTTTGTGAAAGTAAGATGCGACAGAGAGTACAAGCGTGACTAACAACTGAACGCCCTCGGCTCGCTGGGCGGTTCTGTGCGGGATATTCTCGCTGCGCTCGAATAGTGCCCGCACAGAACCGCCCAGTCGCGCCTCGCCCGTTCATTCCTCCAGGACCGCACTGCACAGCACCGCAGCCACACACCTCCCCAACCGATTGCGGTGCTCGCTTCGCTGTGCCCCTCATCCCTCGCACAATTTTGTCGCTCGACGGAGCGAGCGACAGCGCGCGCCACCGCCATTTGCTCAGTGTTTGAATTATACTGACCACTTCGTTGCGGTTGCATCTGGGCGACCGAGCGGTCCGAAGGACCCGGCAGGTCGCCGGGTTCACTCGACCGACCGTAGCGAGGTCGAGCCTTTTTCACCCATGTTTTTGCTCAAGAGGTGGCGAGCGAAGCGAGCCACCCGCAGAGGAAAAAGATGGTTTAGAACTGGTAGCGCCGGTCGTCGTTGTCCTGTGCCTGTGGGAACTGGTCCGCGCCGGTCATCTCCTCGAAGGTCATCCCCGAGAGGTACTCGTCGTAGGTGCAGTCGTAGCCAGAGCGCAGGTGAAAGTCGAGATTCCCGGTCTCGACGGCAGTCTGAAAGAGCATGTGGATCCCGCGCCGGACCAGTTCGTCGGGGTCGTCGGGTTCGAGTGCCGCGTCGAGCATCGCCAGTTCGTTTCGCGTCTCCCGGTCGAGCGAGACGGTGAGTTCCTCGCCTAGCTCCGAGTAGCCGGATTTTACGTCCTCCGAGAGGTCGTCGAGTGACATATCCGGCCCGAAGGCGAGCGCGGGAAAACGTCTTTCGGCTGCATCTCGGATCGTCATACACAAGCGCCACCGAGCGTAACCCCGAGCAATGACGGAGTTGCCGGGTGCTGTCCCCGATGACCGTGAGGCGGTCCAGCGCGCACTGGTCGAGTGGTACGAGGACGACCACCGATCCTTCCCGTGGCGCGAGACCGACGACGCTTACGAGATTCTCGTCTCCGAGGTGATGAGCCAGCAGACACAGCTGAGTCGGGTCGTCGACGCCTGGCACGCCTTCCTCGACCGCTGGCCCGACGCCGAGACGCTGGCGGCGGCCGACCGGTCCGACGTGGTGGGATTCTGGACCAGTCACTCGCTGGGGTACAACAACCGCGCGAAGTACCTCCACACCGCGGCCAATCAAGTCGTCGACGACTGGGACGGGGCGTTCCCGCAGACACCCGACGAGCTACAGGAACTGCACGGCGTCGGTCCCTACACCGCCAACGCCGTCGCGTCGTTCGCGTTCAACACCGGCGACGCCGTCGTCGACACGAACGTCAAACGCGTCCTCTATCGGGCCTTCGACGTGCCCGACGACGACGCAGCCTTCGAGGCAGTCGCGGGCGCGCTCATGCCAGCGGGCGAGTCCCGCGTCTGGAACAACGCGATCATGGAACTGGGCGGCGTCGCCTGCGAGAAGACGCCCGCCTGTGACGCCGCCGGGTGCCCGTGGCGCGAGTGGTGTCACGCCTACGACACGGGTGATTTCACTGCGCCGGACGTGCCGACTCAGCCCGACTTCGAGGGGTCGCGCCGGCAGATGCGCGGGCGTGTGATCAACGTCCTCGGCGAGTACGACGAACTCGAACTCGACGAACTCGGGCCGCGCGTGCGCGTCGACTACGCACCGGACGGGGAACACGGCCGGGAGTGGCTACGCGGGCTGGTCAACGACCTCGCGGACGACGGGCTGGTCGCGACGCGAGAGCGCGACGAGGGTGTCGCCGTCCGTCTCAGCGAGTGAGAACGCACCTGCCGCTTCTTGTGTATCGGTCGCCTCCGTCTACACATGACGCCGACAACCGAATCGGTCCGCGTCTGGCTGGTCGAACGGACCTACTCCGACGACGAGCAAAATCTCATCATCCTCACGTATGCAACGACCGACGGGGAGCGATACTACCGCAAGGAGCGGGCGCTGACCTCGTTCGACGACCGGCGGGACACGACGGTGGCCGTCGACGCTGACCCGGGGAACCTCGGCATGGTCGACGACCCTGATCTGCAAGCACGGTACGCGGCCGAGGCCAAGCGCATGGCCGAGGATCACGAACCGGACGATCTGCTCTGACTCCTTACTCCGCGTCGTCCCACCGAACGAGGAGTTCGTAGCGCTCTGCTTCGTCGACGCCCCCGCCGAGTTTGAACTGCATGGCCCGCGTCCAGCCGGGTTCGAGTGGTGGCTCGATCCGGCGCGTCGAGCCGTGGAGTCGCTCGCCGCCCGCATCGAGAAAGCGGCAGGTCGCGTCCAGCAGCGGTTTCGGGCCGCTGACCGCTGTGTCGCTCTCGTTGGTCGCTGTCACCTCGACGACCACCGTCGTTCCGTACCCACTCGCCCTGATCGTGTACTCGTGTTCGATAGTCAGTGCGGTCTGATTCTCGGCGACCGATCCGGTCATGGCTGACCCCCAGCACCCCGCAAGCGAGAGTGTCCCCACCGCTGCGACGGTCCGAAGTGCGTCTCGTCGATACACAGTCTGGCCTCCGGTGAGCCGACAGTCAATGTATCGTCCGGAGAGTCCGGACCGACCGCCGCGATCAGCCAGTGCTAAAAGCGCGGGGACCGATGCCCAAGCTATGACAGCCACCGACGTGATCGCCATCTGCGGGAGTTTGCGCGACGGTAGCCACTCGCGAAAAGGACTGCAGATCGCACTCGACGCGGCCCACGAGGCCGGTGGGGAAACCGAACTGCTCGACCTGCGCGAGTGGGACCTGCCGGTGTACGATCCCGACGAAGACGACGCGGGCGACGCCGACGCGTTCCGACAGCGCGTCCGGGCGGCAGATTCGATCCTGCTGGGCACGCCGGTGTATCACGGCTCCTTCTCGACACCGATCAAGAACGCGCTGGACTACTGTGGCTTCGACGAGTTCGAGAACAAGACTGTCGGCCTGCTCTGTGTCGCCGGCGGTAGCTTCCCCGTCACCGCGCTCGAACATCTCCGTTCCGTCGGTCGGTCGCTCGACTGCTGGGTCATCCCCCACCAGGCCGCGATTCCGCGTGCCGGCAGCGCGTTCGAGGACGGCCGACTCGTCGACGAGACGGTGCGCGACCGCGTCGAGACGCTGGGCCGAGAAGCCGTACGGTATGCGAACATCGAACCCGATCCACAGAGTTTCGAGAGCTGTGAGAACGTCGGTGCAGACGATTGACCGGCTGGACCGCTCGCCGTGTCCAGCCCAACAAGCGGCTGTACCGCAGGTGCCGACGACTTCCTGGGTGGCCTCGTGTGGGGGAGGTAGCAGTCGTCGGGAGCGTCGGTGCCGACGACTGACTGGGAGCGGTCAAGCGGTCAAGCCAGAGGGAAACTGACTAAGCCACACTCGCCCTAGAAGCGTTCGTGACACAGTGGGTCGAGAATCCGACGGGCGGGCGTGATCGCGGTCCCGTCGCGCTCGTGCGGGCGTGGATCGAGATACTGTTGCGACCGAAGCGATTCTTCGAGACCGGGATCGCGCCGGGCGATCAGGCACCGGGACTGGTCTTTATCGCCGTCGTCGTCCTCGTCGAGGAGGGGACGCGGTTCGCGGTCGTCGAACTCGCCCAGCGCGGGCGACTCGCGCTCGGGCCGTACAGTTACCCCGTGATCGGCGACCTCGAACCGATGCTTGCGCTGCTGGCGCTTGTCGCTATCGTCGTCTTCGTCGCGCCCGCAGTCTTGCATCTCACTGCGGCGCTCCAGACGATCATCCTCGCGGCGCTCGCGCCCGACCGTGGCGGGATCAGTGAGACGGTGCAGGTGATCGCCTACGCGACCGCGCCGTGCGTGTTCGTCGGCGTGCCGGTCCCGGAAGTGCGGATCGTCTGTGGCCTCTGGGCAGCGGGGCTGTACTGCTACGGTCTCCACAGGATACACAGCCTCTCGGTTCCCCGCGCCGTTCTCGCCGCGGCCCTCCCTGCGACGATCCTCTTTGGCTACGGCTTCCGCGCGATTCCGGCCGCAGACCTGCTGCTGTGATACGGACGGTTGTGGCGATGTACCGGTGAGCGCCTCCCCCGTGGCGACGCTCGCCGGTACGCAACGACAACGTTCCGTATGAGACCGGTTTCGGACACATTTAGGTGGCTTCCGGTCGCCGTTCCGGTATGCTCACGCTCGATCTGGACGACTTCATGTTCGAACTGAAAGACGGCGCGATCAAGCACGTCGGCCCCTCGAACCGGACTGCGACGGTGAAACTGTACGATATCGACGGACTCGACGTGCGGGAGTTCGGCGACGAGCGCGTCAAACTGGCGTTCGAGGACGAGGACGGCAGCGAGGTCGAGGTCGCGCTCGCGCCCGAGCAAGCCACGGAGGTCGCACGCGGCATCGAGATGCTCGAATCGGAGAGCCGCGTGTTCGAATAGTCGGGCAAATCGCTGGCCGGCGGCCACAATTGGCCCAGTCGCTCACCGGCGAGGATTTCGACAACCGTTTTAGTGCCGAAATGCTTTCACCGGTCAATGGGTTCGTGTATCATCTGCGGTACCTCCGTCGACGGTCACATCTGTGACCTCCACGAGGAGGACGTACTGTTCGAATTCCGAGGCGACCACCCGAATCAACTGACGACCAACCGCTACTACCGTGGTTCCGTCGACGGCTTCGCCGAGTTCGGCGTCTTCGTCGACATCGGCGACCGCGTCACCGGTCTGCTCCACCGGAGCGAACTGGATCGGCGACTCGACTCGCTGGACTGGGAACCGGGCGACACCGTCTTCGTGAAGGTCAAGAACGTTCGCGACAACGGCAACATCGACCTTGGCTGGTCCATCCGGCAGGCCGAACGGGAGTTCTGCGGCGTCCTGATCGACGACCCCGAGTTCGACCACGAGCGTCTGGCCGACGAAGTCGACGACTCGGAGGACGAGTCGGGAAACGGGCGTAGCCAACGGGCATCGCACGACGAAACTGACCAGCAGGCACAGGCAGTGAGTCAGGACGACGACGCGGGCGAGCGAACCGCTGCCGTGGCCGGACAGGACGGCGCGACCGAGGCGTCGACGAGTGAAGGGACTACGACCGAAGAGCCCGCTACTGAGGCGTCCACGACCGACGACAGCACGGCCGACTCCTCGTCCGGTGGCGCAGTCGTCGAGGAACGAGAGCGCCCGCTCACCGCTGTCGAGTCGCTCGCGGACAACGAGGGCGACGACGTTCGCCTCGAAGGCGAGATCGTCAACGTCCGCCAGACCAGTGGCCCGACGGTGTTCGAACTCCGCGACGAGACCGGCACCGTCGACTGTGCCGCCTTCGTCGAGGCCGGCGTTCGCGCCTACCCCGAGATCGTCGAGGAGGACATCGTCCGACTCGACGGTGACGTGCGCCGCCGCCGCGGCGAGATCCAGGTCGAAACCGAGGCGCTCGTCGCGCTCGAAGGCGACGAGCGCCAGACCGTCGAGGATCGGATGGCCGACGCACTCGACGACCGCGCCCGACCGGCAGCGGTCGACGTACTGGCCGACGATCCCGCCGTCGAGGCACTCGCAGACGACCTCGTCGACGCCGCCACGGCGATCCGACGGGCCGTCATCACCGACCGCCCGGTGATCGTCCGCCACTCCGCGACTGCCGACGGCTACGTCGCCGGTGTCGCACTCGAACGCGCGACGCTCCCGCTCGTCGAGGACGAGCATCGTCGAGCCGACGCCCAGTATCACTACTTCGACCGTCGACCGCTGGAGGGTGGCGTCTACGACATGCAAGACGCCACGAAGGACGTAACGAACATGCTGGAGAACCGCGAGCGCCACGACGAGAAGCTTCCGCTGTTCGTCTTCGTCGCCGCCGGTGGCACGCGCGAGAGCCTCGACGGCTTCGAACTGCTCGACGTGTACGGCGCACCGCGCGTCGTGATCGACGACGCAGCGGCCGACGACGTGGTCGTCGACGCCGTCGACACCATCGTCAGCTCCTCGCTCGCGGACGCACCGGCGACGACGGCGACCGCGCTGGCCGCCAACGTCGCTGTCCACGTCAACGAACACGTCGGCGACGACCTCGCGCATCTTCCGGCCGTCAGCTTCTGGGACGACACGCCGTCGGCCTACCTCGACGCGGCCGCCGACGCCGGATACAGCCCCGAGGCGATCACCGAGATTCGCGACGCAGTCGCACTCGAAGCGTACTACCAGTCCTACGAGGACAAGCGCGAACTCATCACCGACCTCCTGTTCGGTGACGAGGACGACGACGTGACCGGACTCGCTGGCAACGTCGCCGAGCAGTTCCGCGAGAAACTCGCGACCGAAGTCGACACTGCGACTGCCAACCTCCGGTACGAAACTGTCGATGGTGATCGCGTCGCGATCCTCGATACGGACGCCTTCACGCACCGATTCGACTTCCCACCGTCGACGCTCCTGCTCGATGAACTGTACCGACAGGAGCGCGACGAAGCGGACGCACTCCTCGGTGTCGCAGACGATACGCTGTACATTCGTGCCGGCGAACCGGTCGACGTACACGACCTCGCCGACGCCGTCGCCGAGCACGCACCCGAGGCCGGCGTCAGAACGCGCAGCGCCCGTGAACAATCGATCCGCTTCCTCTCCGGTGAGCGCGATGCCGTCATCGACGCGGCGCTTGCGGCCGTCGGCGAGCAGTTCTAACCGCGTCGACACGCTTCTCCCGGACCGAGTGGACCGAGCACAGCGTCAGCCGCAGTACTTTTGCGCTGCTGGATCGACCGAGGTATATGGTCCTCCTCTCGCTGCCGTTCGTACGGGTCTCTGCCGTGGTTTTCATCCCTGTCCTGGTGTTTGTCGTCGTTCGCTGGCGCGGGGCGATACGACGCTGGAAGCTTCCGATGGTCGCGGGTGGCTGGCTGATCGTCGCTGCGTCAGTCGCGAGTCGAACGACTGTGCTGTCTGAACCCGGCGAGACCGCCGTCAGCGCGGTGAGCGTCGCCGCCTCGCTCGCGGGGATGGGACTGTACTACTACGCATGGCGGCTCTACAGGTCTGACTCGGACGCGACGGTCAGTCTGTAGGCGAGCCAGATGGTCTCGCACCACCAGAACGTTCTTGCAGCCCTTCGCTGTACGGTCCGTATGGACGACCGCGTCATCGACTCCGAGAGCGTCGACTGGGACGACCACGAACACGGCGACCGCGCGTTTCGTGGCAAGCGCTTCACACGAGCGAGCGCGGCCAGTGAACTGGGCTGTAGTCTCTACGAGATCGAACCGGGCAAACGCGGCTGGCCGGCCCACTACCACGAGGGCAACGAAGAGGCGATGTTCGTCCTCGACGGCAGCGGGACGCTGTGGCTCGGCGGCGACCGCGAGGAACGCGCCCTCGACGCGGGTGACTTCGCAGTCTTTCCGCGTGGCGAGGACGGGCAACACGAACTCGAAGCCGGCCCCGACGGCATCCGATACCTCGCGATGTCGACGATGAACGATCCAGACATCACCGTGTACCCCGACAACGACGCCGTCGGCGTCTTCGCGGGCGCGCCACCGGGCGGCGACAAGAGCCAGCGACGGCTGAGCAAATATCTGGATCTCGATGCCGAAGTGTCGTACTGGGACGAGGAGTGACTCACGCAGTGAGCGGGCTTGTCGGCGAGGAGTGAGTCAGATATGTTGCCCGACCGCCGACGGGGAGCGACACCCTTATTCGGTCGAACCCACCATTTCAGGCCAACAGCCCGATGAGCACGGAGTCGACGGACCCAACGGAAACGGAAGCGTTCGAGCAGGTCTGTGAAGAGCTGGTCGACCGCATCCTCGCCGGCGAGCTGGAACGGGACGATGTCGAGAGCGCCAAGATGAAGGTGTGCTCGAAGTACTCCTCGCCGAAGGTCCCGAAGAACTCCGAGATTCTCGACTACGCGCCGCTGGAACGGCGCGAGGAACTGGAGGAAGTTCTCCAGCGCAAGCCCGTTCGCACTGCCTCGGGGGTCTCGCCGATCGCGATCATGACCTCGCCCCACCGGTGTCCCCACGGGAAGTGCCTCTACTGCCCCGGCGGTCCCGACTCGGAGTTCTCCTCGTCTCAGTCGTACACCGGCCACGAGCCGGCGGCCGCCCGCGGGGTCCAGAACGACTACGATCCCTACGGGCAGGTGACGCTGCGCCTGAATCAACTCCGCGAGATCGGCCACCCCGTCGACAAGGCGGAACTGATCCTGATGGGCGGGACGATGACCGCTCGCAGTCACGACTATCAGGAGTGGTTCGTCAAGCGTGCGCTCGAAGCGATGAACGACTTCGATGTCGACGCCCAGCCCGCACCGGCAGAGGGCGTCAGCTTTGCGCAGGATCCCGACGAGTACGAGTTCAGCTATCTCGAAGACGTGATCGCCGAGAACGAGACCGCTGACGTGCGAAACGTCGCGACGACGTTCGAGACCAAACCCGACTGGTGTGATCCCGAACAGATCGACCGGATGCTCCGGCTGGGCGGGACGAAGGTCGAGGTCGGCGTCCAGACGACCTTCGAGCGGATCAATCGGGAGATGCATCGGGGCCACGGCGTGCAGGCGAGTATCGACGCCAACCGCCGCCTGCGCGATTCGGCGTTCAAAGTCGGCTTCCACATGATGCCCGGCCAGCCAGGGATGAGCAAGGAGATGTGCCTCGAAGACTTCCGGCGTATCTTCGAGGACAGCAAGTGGCGCCCGGACTACCTCAAGATCTATCCGACACTCGTCGTCGAGGGCACGGTCACCTACGACTGGTGGCGCAAAGACGAGTTCGAACCGCTCGACAACGACGAGGCAGCCGAACTGGTCGCCGAGATCAAGTCGATGATACCGAAGTACACGCGTCTCCAGCGCGTCCAACGCGACATTCCCGCGGACTTCATCGAAGGCGGCGTCTGGAAGTCCAATCTCCGGCAACTGGCCTGGAAACGGATGGACGAGCACGGCTGGACCTGCGATTGCATCCGCTGTCGAGAGGTCGGGATGAACGACGACGACCCCGAACGGATCGAACTCGACGTGCTGACGTACGAGGCCGCCGGCGGGACCGAGCACTTCATCAGTTTCGAGGACCCGGACAAGGACCTGCTCGTCGGCTTCTGCCGACTCAGGTTTCCCAACGATCCGGTCCGTCGAGAACTGGACAACGCCGCACTCGTCCGCGAACTCCACGTCTACGGCAGTCAGGTCGGCCTCGGGAGTGCGAGCGAGGACGACCAGCACCAACACCGAGGCTACGGTCGCCGCCTGCTGACGAAAGCCGAGGAACTGGCGGCCGACGCCGGCTACGACAAACTCGCGGTCATCTCCGGTATCGGCGTCCGCCAGTACTACCGCGAGAAACTCGACTACAAGCAGGACGGCCCGTACGTCAGCAAGCGGTTGTGAGCGCCAGCGGCCACCGGCGAGGGCATCCACGGACCGAAAGGCCGCTGTGGGCAGTAATTTAATGCCCCTCCAGCGCAGGGTCTCTGCCATGGCAATATCGAGGTATCTCGGTCTCTACACGCTCGTTCGTGGCGCGCTGTACTTCCTCAGCGGCGCGGGCGCGCTCGTGTTCGGTGTCGGCGGGATCGCGACCGGATCGCTCGCCAGCCTCGGCGGGGCCGTCTTCGGCGTCCTCTTCCTCTCGATCGCGTTTGCGCTGTTCCTCTCGGGCGGGCTGTTGACCATGGAGCGAAAGATCGGTCGACTACTCGCGATACTGTTGCTCTCGGTCGATACGGTGTTCCAGTCGTTCGAAGGACTGGTCGGTGGACAGGTCTTCTCGCTGTTCTTTGCGGCCTGCAGCGGGGCGGCCGTTGTCTACCTGATCGTCCGGAACCCGGTCGCCTCGGGCACGGACCGCACTATCGACGAGGAGAGCAACGCCCACGAGATCGGCGTCGAGGAGTTCTGAGTAGCCGACAACGATTACCCGCGTGCTCACGTAGGGCGCGTCATGGCACGGGAGCTGATCGACGGGGTGTGGGAGCTCGATCTGGGACTGATGCCACCGCTGGCGTCGAACGCGTTCCTCCTCGACGAGCGCAGGATCGCCGGCTGTGACGGCGCGGAGATCACGCTCTGTGACACGGGACTGTTCTGGAACGAGCCATCGGTGCGGGACGAACTCGTCGACGCGGGCTACGCTGTCGACGACCTCGACCGAGTCCTCCTGACTCACTACGACCTCGACCACGTCGGTGGGTTGAAGCGCTTGCTCCCAGAATTTGACGGGCCTGCCTATCTCGGTCGTCCGGACTACGATCTCGCCACTGGCAGCCCCCCACCGTCGAACAACCACAAGGGGCTCTTCCACCGGGCCGCGCGGGCATTCTTTCCCCTGCCGGACGGCGTCGCGATTGCGGCGGTCGACGACGGCGACAGCGTGGGCCGCTTCACGAGCTATCTGACGCCGGGGCACAACCCCGGCCACACTGTCTACGTCCACGACAGCGGCGTCGCGCTGCTCGGCGATCTCGTCTGGGAGGAAGACGGTGCCCTGACGCCGCCGATCTGGTTCGATTCGTACGACATGGCGACAGTTCACGAGTCGATCCGGTCGTTCGCCGAGCGCGCCCCCCGCTTCGAGGTGGCAGCGATGGCTCACGGAACACCGCTGATCAGGGACGGCGACGACGCCCTACGGACACTGGCGGCGACCCTGTCAGCGTGATTATGTCGAACGAGTGGGGTTTTTGTACCGTCCGGTCGGAGACTTCGACATGGGACAGCAAGTCGCGGTCGTCGGTGCTGGTGCGGCCGGTACGGCGGCGGCGTACGGGCTTCGCGATTCGGAAGCCGAGGTGACGATCTTCGAGAAGAGCGGCGGTGTCTGCGGGCGCGCCGCGACCCGGCGACAGGAGGGCTGTGTTTACGAGTACGGCGCAAACTACTTGACGGACGACGACGAGCGAGTGTCGGAACTGGTCACCGAAGAGTTACCGAGCGACGGACTGATCGAGATCGACGAACCGGTCTGGACGTTCGACGGCGACGGGGCGATCAGCGAGGGACGTGCCGAACAAGCGACGCGGTGGACCTACGCGGACGGGATCACGACGCTTGGGACCCGCCTCCTCGACGCGACCGACCCAACGCTCAAGCGCGAGACGCGCGTCGAGACGCTCGATAGAGCGGGCGATAGCTGGCGCGTGACCGACGACGAGGGGCACGAATACGGTGACTTCGATGCGATCTTGCTGACTCCACCGGCCCCACAGACCGCGGATCTACTGGGACAGTCGGAGTGGCAACACGCCGACCGTCGGCCGCTCAGGGAGACCATCGCGTCGATTCCGTATCGAACGATCGTCTCGGGTCTCCTGCACTACGATTTCGAACTCGACTGCCCTTACTACGCGCTCGTCAACGAGGACAAGGCACACGACGTGGGCTGGATCGGCCGCGAGGAGTGCAAACGTGGACACGTCCCCGACGGCGAGAGTCTCCTGCTCGTCCAGATGGCACCGGACTGGTCCGTCGAGCACTATCGCGACACGCCGACGGCGCTCCTCGATGCAATCGCCACCGAGACAGCCGCGCTACTCGACGACGACCGACTCGAAGAGCCGACGTGGACCGACCACCAGCACTGGCGGTACGCACTGCCCGACAGCGGCGTCCCCGAGGGGACACTCGATTCGGCGGTCGAGCACGACCTCTTTTTCGCGGGCGACTGGGTCGTCGGCGAGGGACGGCTCCACGCAGCCCTACGGAACGGACTGGAGACCGGTGCGCGGATCGGCCAGCACCTGTAGCGAAGCGGTTTTGCGTCCCGGCCTGCAGGCATCGACATGGACCACAAGCGGGAGCTGACGAGCGTCGACCTCGCCGCCCTCGAACGGGAGTTGGGCGGCTACGCGGGGGCCAAACTCGACAAGGCCTACCTCTACGAGGACGACCTCCTGCGGCTCAAGATGCGCGATTTCGATCGGGGCCGGGTCGAGTTGCTTATCGAGGTCGGGGAAAACAAGCGCGCTCACGTCGTCACGCCCGAACACGTCCCCGACGCTCCGGGGCGACCGCCGAACTTCGCGATGATGCTGCGCAATCGTATCGAGGGCGGCGAACTGGCCGGCGTCAGCCAGTTCGAGTTCGACCGCATCCTCGAATTCGAGTTCGACCGGCCGGACGCCTCGACGACCATCGTCGCGGAACTGTTCGGTGACGGGAACGTCGCCGTACTGGACGAACACGGCGAGGTCGTCGACTGTCTGGAGACGGTGCGGCTCAAGTCACGGACGGTCGCACCGGGCTCGCAGTACGAGTTCCCGTCGGCGCGGTTCAATCCCCTCACCGTCGACTACGAAGGCTTTCGCGCACGCATGGAGCAGTCCGACGCCGACGTGGTGCGGACGCTCGCGACACAGTTGAACTTCGGTGGGCTGTACGGCGAGGAACTCTGTACGCGTGCCGGCATTCCGTACAATCAGGCGATCGACGAGACCGACGAAGCCGAGTTCGAGCGCCTCTACGAGGTCATCGACGACCTCAAGGACCGACTTCGCACGGGCGATCTGGACCCGCGGGTGTACTACGAGACCGAGGAGATCGACGGCGAGGACGTGAAACGCCGCGTCGACGTGACGCCGATCCCGCTGGAGGAGTACGTCGAACTGGAAAGCGAGCCATTCGAGACCTTCACCGCCGCGCTCGACGAGTACTTCTACGAGGTCGAACGTGAGACCACGCCCGAAGAGATCGTCGACGCCGGGTCGAACCGCCCGGACTTCGAGGCGGAAATCGAGAAGTACGAACGGATCATCGAGCAACAGCAAGGGGCCATCGAGGACTTCGAAGCGGACGCACAGGCCGAACGCGAGAAGGCCGAGTTGCTGTACGCCCGCTACGATCTGGTCGACGAGATCCTCTCGACGGTGCAGGGCGCGCGCGAGCAGGACACGCCGTGGGACGAGATCGAAGCCACGTTCGAGCAGGGCAAAGAACAGGGAATCGACGCCGCTGAAGCCGTCGAAGGCGTCGACGGCAGCGAGGGCACGGTGTCCCTGTCGATCGACGGCACGCGCGTGACCGTCGACGCGTCGATGGGTGTCGAGAAGAACGCCGACCACCTCTATCAGGAGGCAAAGCGCATCGAAGAGAAAAAGGAGGGTGCGAAGGCGGCCATCGAGAACACGCGCGAGGACCTCGAAGACGCGAAGCAGCGCCGCGAGGAGTGGGAGGCTCAAGATGCCGGTGAGACCGGCGGAGCGGACGGCGACGACGAAGACGAGGACATCGACTGGCTGGCGCGCGCCTCGATCCCCGTCCGCAAGCAAGAGAACTGGTACGACCGGTTCCGGTGGTTCCGCACTTCGAACGACTTTCTCGTCATCGGCGGACGCAACGCCGATCAGAACGAGGAACTCGTCAAGAAGTACCTCGACCGCGGTGACAAATTCTTCCACGCGCAGGCTCACGGCGGTCCGGTGACGGTCCTGAAGGCGACCGGTCCCAGCGAATCCAGTCGCGACGTGGACATCCCCGAACAGGACAAGCGGGAGGCCGCAACCTTCGCCGTCGCCTATTCGTCGGTCTGGAAGGACGGCAAGCACGCCGGCGACGCGTACATGGTCGACCCGGATCAGGTCTCGAAGACGCCCGAGAGCGGCGAATATCTGGAAAAAGGCGGCTTTGCGATCCGGGGCGACCGTACCTACTTCCGGGATCTGGAAGTCGACATCGGCGTCGGCATCTCCTGTGAGGGACGGACGGGCGTCCTCGGTGGCCCGCGCTCGGCCATCGAGGGACAGGTCGCGACGAACGTTCGAATCGAACCGGGCCAGTTCGCCCAGAACGACATCGCCAAACGACTGTATCGCGAGTTCAAGGAGCGCTTTGCCGACGACTCGTTCGTGCGTAAAGTCGCCAGCCCCGACCAGATTCAGGAGTTCCTCCCACCCGGCGGGAGCCGCATGGTCGAGTAAGACCACGCACACGTCGAACCGGGGGGTACGCAGTCAATAGTTATCCGCCCCCACGCCAGTCACTGCATACGTGGTACTTCCGCAGGCACTTCCCTGCCGGGACGCCCGCACAACGATGTTCGAAGACGCACTTCGCTATCCCACGGTCGGTGACGACGCAGTAGAGAAGCTCGCAATCGGCGGTATACTGGGCTTACTGAGCTTTTTGATCCTGCCAGTGTTCGTCGTCTATGGCTATCTCGTCCACGTGATCCGGCGGGTCGCCCAAGGCGACGACGAGCGGCCGCCGCCGTTCGACGGCTGGGACGACATGCTGATCGACGGTCTCAAAGCGTTCGTGATCGTGCTGCTGTACACCATCGTGCCGACGGTCGTGTTGGCGGTGGCCGTCGCACCGGTGTTTCTGTTCGCGAGCGTCTCTGTGAACGGTGCCGGGGGAGCGGGCGGGGGCGGTCTACTCACGGCGGTACTCCTGCTGGTCGTCTTCGCCGTGGCGGCACTCGCCGTCGTGGTACTTCTCGCTGCGGTCTATCTCGTCCCGGTCGCCGTTACCGCCTTCGCCACGACGGGCCGACTGGGGGCGGCCTTTACTGCCTCTGAACTTCGACGCATCGGCGCCAGCGGCCAGTTCGCCACTGGCTGGCTGGTCGCGGTGGTCCTCTCGGTGCTCGTGGGCTTTGCTACCGGCATCGCCGTGTCGACACTCGTCGGCCTGCTGGCCGTCCCGTTCCTCAGCTTCTACGGTAACGTCGTCGCGGCGTACGCTCTCGGTGCGGGCGTCCGACCACAGCGACCAGCCGAACCAGTATCAGCGACGTGAGCGACCGGGATCTGGCCCGACCGGCGTGATTCTCTCTGTGGCCCCCAATATCAATCGAGATACTTCGTTTCACTGGAAATTCTCCGTTACGAGAGTACTTCGATACACTAATACGATGGCCGACACCACATCCGATAATGGCAAGTGCCGACCGGTTTCGCGACAGCACGCAGATCCTGTTGCCAGCCCCTGCCCTCGACGGCGTCCGTGAGGACCTCGAACAGGAGTTTACGCTGACGGTTCGCGAAGAGGGGGCACAGGTACGGATCATCGGTTCGCCTGTCGAGATCAAGGCCGCCTCGGACTTCCTCGCGATGAACGGCATCAATCTGGCCTGAACTGAGACTTTCTCTCCGTTCGTGCGCTCACCGACACCGGTGTGTCTCTCTCACGTGGCGTCGCTGAAAAGCAATCCTTAAAACTGCTGGGCAGGTTCGGACAAACATGGCTGGAACTATCGAAGTGCTCGTTCCGGGCGGCCAGGCCAATCCCGGCCCGCCCCTCGGTCCCGAGCTCGGCCCGACCCCCGTCGACGTGCAGGCAGTCGTTCAGGAAATCAACGATCAGACCGAAGCCTTCGACGGTACCGAAGTGCCGGTCACCGTCGAGTACGACGACGACGGTTCGTTCTCGATCGAAGTCGGTGTCCCGCCGACGGCCGAACTGATCAAGGACGAAGCCGGCTTCGACACCGGCTCGGGCGAACCCCACGAGGAGTTCGTCGCCGACCTCTCGGTCGATCAGATCAAGCAGATCGCCGAACAGAAACAGACCGACCTGCTGGCCTACGACACCAAAAACGCCGCGAAGGAAGTCGTCGGCACCTGCGTCACGCTGGGCGTCACCATCGAAGGTGAGAACCCGCGTGAGTTCAAAGAGAAGGTCGACGCTGGCGAGTACGACGACGTTCTGGTAGACGAAGCAGCAGCGTAGTCCACCAGCGCTCGAAAACGATCGAAGCGAGTTTTCGGTGTTCTCGCAGGCGAAGCCTCGGCGTAGCGACGGACTCCGCAGACGAGCAACGCGCGTCTGACGGTGTTCTCGACGCTGCCGAAGCGAAATCGGATTCGCGGCCGATTTTCCACGCTTTCGACGAGTCCGTAGCGGTGGGACCGTCGATTTCTGGCCGACGTGAACCGACCAGGATGGCTCTCTAGTGTGGTTCGACGGCTTTAAGTGTCGCATCGGCTTCGTTCCGGGTGAGACAGGCGACTGTACTGTCTGAGACAGTACGCCCTGTTTCACTGACCCGTAGCAGCCCATCGGGCGTACTACGGAGGTGAACAATGGCAGACCAGGATATAGAGAACGCAGTTTCTCGCGCACTTGAAGAGGCCGCGCCTCGGAATTTTACCGAGACAGTGGACCTCGCGATCAACCTGCGCGACCTTGATTTGAACGATCCGTCGAATCGTGTCGACGAGAGTATCGTACTGCCTGCTGGCACCGGCCAGGAGACGACGATCGTGGTGTTCGCAGAGGGGGAGACCGCTCTGCGTGCCGAAGACGTTGCCGATCAGGTCCTGTCCAGCGACGAGCTGGCAGACCTCGGTGACGACGACGACGCCGCGAAAGATCTCGCCGACGACACTGACTTCTTCCTCGCAGAGGAAGCGCTGATGCAGAACATCGGTCGCTACCTCGGGACCGTCCTCGGTCCACGCGGGAAGATGCCGGACCCGATCAGCCCCGACGACGACGTCGTCGAGATGGTCGATCGGATGCGCAAGTCCGTGCAGATTCGCAGTGGTGACCGCCGAACCTTCCACACCCGTGTCGGTGCGGAAGACATGTCCACCGAGGATATCGGCGACAACATCGACGTCATCCTGCGCCGCCTGCACGCGGACTTAGAGAAGGGACCGATGAACATCGACTCGGTCTACGTCAAGACCACGATGGGTCCCGCAGTGGAGGTGGCCTAATATGAGCGCCGAGGCAGAACGCAAGACAGAGACGATTCCCGAGTGGAAGCGCGAGGAAGTCGACGCTGTCGTCGAGATGATCGAATCCTACGACAGCCTCGGCGTCGTCGACATCACCGGAATCCCGTCGCGCCAGCTACAGGACATGCGCCGTGGCCTGCACGGGACCGCCGAACTGCGTGTCTCGCGCAATACGCTGCTGAAGCGTGCCCTCGACGAAGTCGACGATGGTCTCGAACAGCTCAACGAGTACGTCTCCGGTCAGGTCGGTCTGATCGGGACCAACAGCAATCCGTTCGGGCTGTTCAAGGAACTCGAAGCCTCGAAGACTCCCGCGCCGATCAGCGCGGGCGAGGTCGCGCCAAACGACATCGTCATCCCCGAGGGTGACACGGGTGTCGACCCGGGTCCGTTCGTTGGCGAACTCCAGAGTGTCGGTGCCAACGCGCGCATCGACGGCGGCTCGATCAAGGTCGTGGAAGACTCGCAGGTGCTCGACGCCGGCGAAGAAGTCTCCACCGACCTCGAAAACGTGCTCAACGAACTCGGGATCGAACCCAAGGAAGTCGGGCTGGACCTGCGTGCCGTCTTCGCCGACGGCGTGCTGTTCGAACCCGAGGAGCTCGAACTCGACGTGGACCAGTACGAGGCAGACATCAAGGCCGCCGCATCGGCCGGATGGAACCTCTCGGTCAACGCCGAGTACCCGACTGCACAGAACGCGTCGACGCTGCTCCAGAGCGCGAGCGGCGACGCAAAGAGCCTCGCGATCCACGCGGCAATCGAGGACCCCGATGTCATGCCCGACCTGATCGGGAAGGCCGACGCACAGGTCCGTGCGATCGCCGCGAACATCGACGACGAGGAAGCGCTGCCGGAGGAACTCCAGGGCGTCGACGCCCAGCCGGCGGCCACCGAAGCACAGGCTGACGACCAAGACCAAGACACCGAGGACACCAGCGACGAGGACGCCGAGGCCGCCGACGAGGCAGCCGAGGACGACGACGATGACGACGAGGACGCTGGTGACGCACTCGGTGCGATGTTCTGATTACAACAATGGAATACGTTTACGCTGCACTCATCCTGAACGAATCGGGCGAAGAGATCAACGAAGACAACCTCACCGACGTGCTTGACGCCGCTGGCGTCGACGTCGAGGAGTCCCGTGTGAAGGCGCTCGTCGCCGCACTCGAGGACGTCGACATCGACGAGGCCGTCGACGAGGCCGCTGCTGCACCCGTCGCCGCTGGCGGCGCTGCTGCCCCGGCCGCAGATGACGGTGCCGAGGAAGACGCCGGTGCCGAGGAAGAGGCTGCCGAGGAAGAGGCCGCTGAAGAAGAAGGCGGCGATGACGACGAAGACGAGGGCGACGGCGGCGAAGGCCTCGGCGAACTCTTCGGTTAAATCGGCGTTCACACCGAATCTTCGATTCTTTTGGCACACGCCAGCGAGCAACGGCTATCCCGTCCAGCGTCTGCCGTCCCCGTTGTTTATCAGCGGTGACGGTCCCACTCCGGCGCAGTGAGCAGTCCCGTCGGCGTCGTCGTTCAGCCAGACCTGACAGTGGCGATGCTGCTGGCGATCGGCGGCGGCGTCGTACTGGGGACGATAAGCGGGCTGACGCCCGGCATCCACGCCAACACCTTCGCGTTGGGGTTGGCTGCGGTCGCGCCGGCGGTGCCGGGGCCGCCGCGACTCGTCGGTGCAGCGATGTTAGCCGCCGGGACGGCCCACACCTTTCTCGACGTGGTGCCGGCGATGGCCCTTGGCGTGCCCGATCCGGCGATGGCCGCCGGTGCGCTTCCGAGTCATCGGCTCGTGATCGCCGGTCGGGGTCGCGAGGCGCTCCGACTGTCGGCGATGGGCAGTGGACTGGCGGTCGCGCTGGCCGTCCCGCTGGCGATTCCGGTCACGCTCGGGATGAAGCGTCTGTATCCGACGCTCTCGGCACACCTCTCGCTCGTTCTGGCGACCGTCGCGCTTGGACTCGTCCTCACAGAACGCGACTGGCCGGGTCGGGTCGGTGCGGCGGTTGCGATGGCCGGGAGCGGGCTGCTCGGAGTCGTGACACTCCCGCTGTCGCCCGACGGCGTCGTCTCGGTCGGCGGGATGCTGATGCCGCTTTTCGCCGGCCTGTTCGGTGCGCCGGTGTTGATCGAGAGTATCGGCGGTGCAGGCGTCCCCCCACAGGACGACGCGACCGTCGCACTCCCGAAGCGCTCCGTCGGCGTCGTCGCACTGATCGGCACTGTCGCCGGTGCGATCGTCGGTTACGTGCCCGGCGTCACCGCAGCGATCGCGGCGACCGGCGCGCTCGCGGTGATCGCTGGCTCGGGACCGCGGGAGTTCGTCGTCGCGACGAGTGGCGTCAACACGGCGACGGCGGTCTTCGCGCTGTTCGCCCTGATCGCACTCGGCACGCCACGTACCGGCGTGCTCGTCGCGTTCGACAGCACCGACGCGCCGCTCACACTCGGACTGTTGCTCGCCAGTGTCGTGATCGCGGCGACGGCGGGGTTCGTCCTCGTCCCGGTTCTCGGTGACCGCTATCTCGCCGCTGTCGGGCGAGTCGATCCAACGCGACTCGCCGTCGTCGTGCTCTGTCTGCTGATCGGGCTGTCGTGGCTGTTCGCCGGTGCCGTCGGCGTCGCAGCGTTCGCGGCCGCGACGGTGATCGGACTCGTCCCTGCCCGGTTCCGCGCTCGCCGGGCGAACCTGATGGGGGTGTTACTGGTCCCGCTGGCGCTGCCGTAGTCTTACAGGTACTCGCGTCGGCGGAAGTGAACGAGCATCAGGAGAGCGATCAGCGCCATCCCGAGCATGACGGCTGGGTAGCCGTAGGCCCAGCCCAGTTCCGGCATGTTGTACGGACTTGCGGCCGGATCGAAGTTCATCCCGTAGATGCCGGCGACGAAGGTTAGTGGGATGAAGATGGTCGCAACGACGGTCAGGACCTTCATCACCTCGTTGGTGGATTGGGAGAGTGCGTTGAGGTAGATGTCGCGGGCACCGGAGACCAGATCACGGTAGGTCTCGGTGAGGTCGGCCAACTGGACGAGGTGGTCGTACACGTCGCGGTAGTACTTCTCGGTCTCCGCTGCGATCTGTGCCGTGTCGCCGCGGGCGAGGACGCCCACGGCCTCGCGGGCGGGCCAGACCTGTTTGCGAAAGGAGAGCAGATCACGCCGAACGGTGTTGATCCGTTCGAGCGTCTCCCTGTCGGGCGATTCGATGACCTCCTCTTCGATCTCCTCGATCGCATCTTCGACGCGATCCAGCACCTCGAAGTACTCGTCGATCACGACCTCGACGACGCGGTAGGCGGTGAAGTCGGCCCCGCGGTCGAGGAGTCGTTCGTCCCCGCGTTCGACGGCATGACGGACGCGGTCGATCTCCGAGGCGGGACCCGGCGACACGGACACGACCCAGTCGCGGCCGATGAACAGGCCGACCGGCGTCGTCACGAGTTCCTCGGCGAAGGTCGTCTCGCCGCGAGCCAGCGTGATCGTCTTCAACAGGACGAACGTGTAGTCGGGGAACACCTCCGTCTTGGCGCGAACGTCGTTCTGGAGGTCCTCGACGGTCAGCGGGTGAATATCGAAGGTCGCTGCGATCTGCTGGAGTTCGTCCGCCGTGACCTCGGGTGCGTGGACCCACGTGGTGCCGGCAGCATTCCGTGCAGACTGGAGGTCGTCGAACGAGCGCATGCCCGTGCTCCCGTAGACGAGCGCCGAGATCACACTCGATCACTCCCGTCCCCGCGCCCGATGAGAAACAGCGTGATACCGAGCATGAGGACGGTTAGCGAGAACGCCCGGCCCGGATACGTCTCGAAGACCCCGGCGACGTAGCCGGCGATCCCGAGCACCGACAGGAGTGTGCCGGCGGCGACTGGACGATACATATCCATTACGTCACGAGGTGTCGACAAAAACGTTACAGATCGTCAGCGTAACCTCCTCATTCGATCCGGTAGGTCGGTCCCGAGTCGGTGTCTTGGACTTCGACACCGAGGGCTTCGATCTCGTCGCGCAGTTCGTCCGCGTGTTCGTAGTTGCCTGCGTCACGCTCGCGCTCGCGAACCTCCAGCAGGAGGTCGACCAGATCGCCGGCCAGTGACACGTCACCACCGTCGGACCCACCGAAGGAGAGACCGAGAACGCCACCGCCCAGTTCCTCGATGGTCTCGATCGCGTCGCGCAGTCCCCGGAAATCCCGGGCGGTGCGCTCGTCGACGTGGACGTTGACTGCACCGACCAGTTCCGTCAGCGCGGTGAGTGCCTTTCGAGTGTTGAAGTCGTCGTTCATCGCCGTCTCGAAGGTCTCGCGTGCCGTCGCGACTGCCGTTCGAAGGTCGTCGTCGGCTACCGTCGCGTAGGCGTCCACGTCGTCACAGGCCTCGACCGCACGCTCGTAACCCCGTTCCAGCGTCTCCCAGCGCTCGATGGCCTCGTTGATCGTCTCCTCGCTGTAGATGGCGGCGTTGTGGTAGGCCGTCGACAGCAGGAAGGTGCGGATCACGTCGGTACCGTACTCGGAAACGGCGGCATCGACCGTGAAGAAGTTGCCAAGCGACGAGGACATTTTCTCGCCTTTCGTCTCCAGTAAGCGGACGTGGAGCCAGTACTTCGCGAACTGTTCGCCCGTCGCGGCCTCGCTCTGGGCGATCTCGTTTTCGTGATGTGGGAAGACCAGATCCTGCCCGCCGACGTGGATGTCGATCGAGTCGTCGAGGTGGGTCGTGCTCATCGCCGAGCACTCGATGTGCCAGCCCGGTCGTCCCTCGCCCCACGGCGAGTCCCACGTCTGGGCGGTCTCGCAGGCTTCTTCGGCCGGCGCTGCGCCCTCGTGCTGGTGGTCTGCGATCGCGGCCGGGTCGACGCCGTCGGCCTTCCAGAGCGCGAAGTCCGCGGGGTTTCGCTTCTCTGTGCGCTCGTCTGGCTCTCCCTGTGATTCGATCTCGTCGATGCGCTGATTCGAGAGTTTCCCGTACTCCTCGAAGGTGGTCACGTCGAAGTACACCGAGCCGTTGGCTTCGTAGGCGTAACCCTTCTCGATCAGTGTCTCGACCATCGCGATGATCTCGGGGACGTGCTCGGAGACGCGTGGATACACCTCCGCTCGCTTGAGGTTGAGCGAGCGCATATCGTCGATCACTGTCTGGATGTAGTGGCGGGCGACGGCGTCCTCGCTCTCGCCGTCCTCGCCGACGCGGGCGACGATTTTCTCGTTCACGTCGGTGAAGTTCTCGACGTGGCGCACGTCGTAGCCCAGGTGGTCCAGCCAGCGATGCATGACGTCGACGTGGACCCACCCGCGAGCGTGACCCAGATGGGCAGGATCGGAGGTCGTCAGGCCACAGTAGTACAGCAGAACAGAGTCGGGATCACGTGGCTCGAACGTCTCGCGCTCGCCCGTGAGCGTGTTCGTCACTGAGAGTGTCATTGTGGAGTACCAGATTGGGACTGGCTTTCAAAGCGTCGAATGGGAGCACGAGGTTACTCTTCGATCGCCCGTTCGACGGCACGGAGCGCATCGGGGCCGTCGCGTCGACCGACGACGAGCAGAATCGTCTCGTCTGCCATCCCGGCGGTCTCGACGGCGATGGACTCGGTTCGGAGTGCCCCGAGCACCCGTTCGAGCGTCAGCGCGTCCACGCTACCGGTGACGACGATGCCAGTTTTCGATCCCGATCCAACGTCGTACGTCGTCTCACCGACCGTCAACAGCGGATCGTCAGCGTGAGCCTCGGTCTCGACGCGTCCGATCCCGCTCTGCATACTCACCCGTCCATCGGTCTCGATGCCTGCATCATCGGGGAGTTCGTCTGCGTATCGGCGTAGCGCGGTCGCGATGGCCTCGGTCTCGCCCTCGACGTCGAGGGCTCGGGCCGCGGCGGTGTAGTTGACGATTCCCGCACCGAGCGCATCGTAGAGGAACGGGCGTGCCCGGACGGCCTCGCGTGTTCTCGCTGCCAGCGATGACATGGAAGAACGACTCACCCGGCCCCGGAAAGTGCCACTGGTTCCGGCAACGAAGCTCCTAAGACGCGCTCTGCCTTACGACCGGTCATGCAAGCGCTCGTCATCGCGGCCCACGGATCGCATCTCAACGCCGGGTCCTCGACGCCGACGTTCGACCACGCCGATACGATTCGGGCAGTCGGGGCGTTCGACGAGGTCCGCGAGAGCTTCTGGAAGGAAGAGCCACACTTCCGGGAAGCGCTTCGAACCGTCGACGCCGACGAGGTCTACCTCGTCCCCCTGTTTATCAGCGAGGGCTACTTCACCGAGCAGGTGATCCCCCGCGAGTTCCGTCTCGACGGCTGGGACCCCGACCTGTGGGATTCCGACGGAACGAGCGCAGACACGGCAACACTGACGGCCGAAGACACCGGCCAGACCGTTCACTACTGTGGGCCGGCCGGCACCCACGACGCGATGAGCGACGTGATCGTCCAGCGCGCCGAGTCGGTGACTGGCGATCCTGACGTGGGCGAAGGCTTCGGTCTCGCCGTCGTCGGCCATGGCACCGAGCGCAACGAGAACTCGGCGAAGGCCATCGAGTACCACGCCGACCGGATCGATTCGATGGATCGTTTCGACGAGGTGCAAGCGCTGTTCATGGACGAGGACCCCGAGATCGACGACGTGACCGACTATTTCGAGAGCGACGACATCGTCGTCGTGCCCCTCTTTGTCGCCGACGGCTACCACACCGAGGAGGACATCCCCGAGGACATGGGCCTGACCGACGACTACCGCACCGGCTACGACGTGCCGACGGTCGTCGACGGCCACCGGATCTGGTACTCCGGTGCGGTCGGCACGGAACCGCTGATGGCCGACGTGTTGCTCGAACGGGCCGCAGACGCCGGGGCTGACGTGGACGACGCCATCGAACAGGTCAGAGCCGAAACCGGTGGCTCGGCTGTCAGCGGCGACTGATCGCCGACCGGGGTCGCGGGCGGTCTCGCCCGAACCGCCCCACTTTTCTCGACAGAATCCTTCGGTCCGACTATGCAGGGAGACCACTTGGACGCGCTGGTGACGGCCGCTGCCGATGGGGTCGCGTTCGATGGCCTCGTCGTGGAACCGGACGGCGAGGGTTACGTCGTCGACATCGGCGACGAGCGCCACATCGCTGGCGACGACGACGAACTCGGGACGGCCGTCTCTGCGTCTCCCGCGTACGTCTCGAACTGGTATTTCTGGCACGCGGTCGCACCACAGAAGGCCGACCGCTGGGCGTTCCTCCGCTGGCTGGAGGGGGCAGACGAGACGAGCGTGCCCGACCGGTACGACGCGCTGGCGGAAGGGATCGAAACCACGTGGGGGGAGCTACGGATCACGGCACGGCGGGACGACGACGGACACCGACAGTACGATCTCGTCCACGAGGACGACGCCACGGTCGACACAGCCGACCTCACGACCTACGACGACCCGCTGGACGCCCGAACGATCGCGAAGCACGACGACGACGGAAAGTACCGACCACTGAAGACCGCCCCGACGCTCCAGCGGGGCTGGGCGTTCGTCGACCTCTCACCCGACGACCTCGTCGAAACGGCCGATTTCTTCTATCCGGCGACGATCGCCAACTGGCACCGCGAGCGCGAGGGCAAACTGGACGTGAACCACTGGCGCGAGACGATGGAACGCCAGAGCGGCATCTACGGCGTCGTCCAGACGTGGGACCGCGGCGAAGGCCACGAACACGTCGAGTGGGTCGCAGAAGCTTGCTGTGACGACTCACAGTGTCTCAAGCGCCGCGAGTGGCAGTACGACGACGAGACAGATCTCGATTACGACGGCGGTGACGGGACCTTCCCGTGTCGAGAACCGTGTTCGCTCGTGGTCTCGGCCGCCCGGCGCTGGACGAAGCTCGAAGGCGAGCAAACCCAGACCTACGAGTTCGAACTGACGCCGAGCGAGAAGGCACAGATCGAAGCGATCATCGACAGCGTCGCCGACGGTGAGACCGACGAGATCCGTGAGGCGGACCTGTACGACGACGCCAACCGCTACCGGACGCGTTTCCTCCGGGCGAAACTGTTCGACGACGACGGCAACCTCTGTGGCGTCGAGACCGAGGAGTGAGTCGGCTACCCGACGAGTACCATCGCCGTCGCCGCCGCGACCGACAGCACGACGACGAGCGCGACGAGCCACGCGACTGTCCCGCCGACGAGCGCGGCGACGGCCAGTGCGAGCACGACGGCGACGCCACCGAGCGCGAGGATGGCGACCGGCAACGACCGCTCCTCGGTTGCACCCTCGTCCGAGGTGTTGCCGGCGCTCCCCTCCGCGGCTTTCGGCTGTGGTTTCGAGAGGGACTCGTCGACCTGGACAGAGTCCTCGGTTCCCGTCGGTTCCGAGAGTTCGACGTCGACGTAGCGGGTCTCGGCCCCGTAGCTCGTGACTACTTTGAGCTTCCCGAAGACCGACTGGGGGTCCGTCATCCGAACACCGACGATGCGCTCGGACTCGCGGTCGACGTGATGGTTCGGCGCGTCGATCGTGGCGACATCCGAGAGCGCGTCGTCGAGGTGGAGATGGACGTGAATCGGCTCGCCGTGATTGAGCAACCGAACGTCGAAGGACCCGTCGGTCTCGAAGTGGTCTGGGACTTCGAGGGAGTGTAACGACGTTCTGTTGACGTGCACGGGCAACGTATCAGGCACGTCCAAAGGTGGGCGACGACGGTAGAAAAAGGTTCAGGCACCGATAGCGACGGTCCGACGGTGCGTCGCCGTGCGCGACAGCCCGATCAGGCCGGGGCGTCTTCGCGCATGTCCGGCGGGAGGAGGTTCGGGATGCCGTCCTCGATCGGGTACGACTCGCCACATTCGGTACAGACGAGCGACCCGGCGACCACTTCGTCGTCCTCGCGTTCGTCGGCTTCGAGTTCCAGCTCGTGTTTGTCGAGCGGACAGCAGATGATGTCCATCAGGTCCTCCTTCATATCTCCGTCTCGGGCCGGGGCTGTGAAAAACGTGCCGGGTGCAGGCAGGTCGTGGCGCTCGACCGACCCTTGCCCCTCAGAACGGGCGTTCGCGAACGATTGTCTCTTCGCGACCCGGTCCGACACCGACCGCGTAGATGTCGACGCCGAGTTCGTCGCTGATGTAGCCGAGGTACGTCCGGGCCTGTTCGGGCAGTGCGTCGTAGCCATCATCGGCCACGGCCGCCCAGTCCTGCTCGTCCCAGCCCTCGAAGCTGTGGTAGTTTACCTCGCACTCGCCCCACTGCTCCGTGGTGGCGGGCATCGCGAGTCGTTCCTCGCCGTCGAGTGTGTAGGAGTGACCGACTTTGATCTCGTCGAGGCCCGCCAGCGTGTCGAGGTGGTTCACGACGATGCCGGTAAAGCCGGAGGCTCGTGTGGCGTGGCGCAACATCGGCATGTCGAGCCAGCCGACGCGGCGCGCGCGGCCGGTGACTGTCCCGTACTCACCGCCTTCCTCGCGGATGTAGTGGGCCAGTGCCTCGCTGTCCTCGTCGGCGCTGCCTGCCTCGTAGCCGGGAGTATGCCCTTCGACGCCCGCCAGTTCCGTCGGGAGCGGGCCGGTGCCGACCCGCGAGAGGTAGGCTTTGACGATACCGATGACTTCGCCCTGCCCGATGGTCGCTGGGCCGAGTCCGGTGCCGGTGCAGGCACCGCCTGCGGTTGGATTCGAGGACGTGACGTAGGGGTAGATGCCGTGGTCGATGTCGATAGACGTTCCCTGTGCGCCTTCGAGCATGACGTTCTGCCCGCTGGCGATGGCGTCGTCGAGGAACTCCCCGGCGTTGACCACCATGTCCGCATCGTCGAGGCGCTCGCCGTAGGCTCGATACTGCTCGAACAGTGCGTCCACGTCGAAGGCGTCGCCGGTCTCGATACCGAACACGTCCTCGGCGAGCGCGCGCTTCTGCGGGACGACGTATTCCAGTCGCGCCCTGAGCGTCTCGGGGTCGAGCAGGTCGCCGACGCGGACGCCACGTCGGCCGGCCTTGTCCTCGTAGGTCGGACCGATTCCCCGACCGGTCGTCGCTGCTTCGAGGTCTCCTTCCTCGCTCTTTGCGTCCTCCTCGATGCCGTCGAGAATGCGGTGATAGGGGAGAATGACGTGTGCCCGTGCGGCGACTCGTACGTCCGGGGACAGCCCCCGTTCGTGGAGTGTGTCCAGTTCGTCGAACAGTGTCTCGGGGTTGACGACACAGCCGTTCCCGAGGACACCGATCTTGCCGCGGATCGCTCCACTCGGTACCAGCGAGAGTTTGTACTCCTCGCTGCCGTCGACGACGGTGTGGCCTGCGTTGTCGCCACCCTGATAGCGAACGACGATATCCGCCGCGTCACCGTAGACGTCGACGATACCGCCTTTGCCTTCGTCGCCGAGTTGTGAGCCGACGATGGTTACGGTCATCAGTCGGACGTTCCTGCCACCGAGCTAAACAGATTACGGAAGTGCGCGCGAGCGCTCACTCTCGCACGTACCACGACACCTTTATGCACACCTTCGGTTTATTCACAGACGATAGCCTGCTGGAACCGAATTCCGGGCGAGAAAAACCGGTAACTGGTGCCAACGACAGCAACTTTTAAATCCCGCAAACACAAGTTAACAATTGCCATGATAGACAGGCTTGAGAAGGAAGTAGATATGCTGGAGCGTCATCTGCAGGTTCTGCGGATGGTCATCGAGAACGAACCGATCGGCATCGTCAAGATGTCCAACGAGACGGGCTACCCGCACCACAAAGTTCGATACTCGCTGCGCGTCCTCGAAGAGGAGAACCTCATCGAGCCATCGAGCCAGGGTGCAATCACGACCGAACAGACCTCCGAGTTTGTCGACGACCTCGACGACAAGGTCGACGAAATCATCGACAAACTCGAAGGCATGAAGATCGAAGACGCTGCAGAGATCGAAGGCTGAGGCGCTCCATCGGGTGGGGACCGATGCTGGCACGCTCCATTCTCGAAACAGACGATTCTCCGATCTACAGTTCTGGTACCGCCAGGTGGAACTCCTGATTTCGTGCCTCGACGAGACAGAGGTGGTAGCCGTCCTTGCGCGAGAGATTGACGAAACTCTTTCGCTTGTCGCGACTCAGGAGACCGCTCGACGTTGCTTCTTCGGCCGTTTCCAGCGCCGGCGGTTCGAAGAAACTCTCGGTGACGAGGAACGCGCCGGCAAGCGAGTCACTCGACGCCCCGACGCGTTCGGCCCGCGTGATGAGGTCGGTCATCATGTTGTCGGTCGCCGGGTCGCGTGAGTCGTTGATGTTGGCGACGATCAGTGGGTTCCCCATCCGGTCTCGCACCACGACGTCGAACTGCTCCTGTGTTCGGTGTTGCTCGCCGTCTTCGACGTACTCCACCGAAATCTGGCCGTTGAGTTCCGCGCGGTCGATCTTCGGGAGCGCGTCGAACAGTTCGCGCATCGCGTCGGGGTTGCCGGTGTCACGGATCTCGTAGAGCAAGTCCCGCACCAGCCAGTCGACGAAGCGATACTGGATGCTTTCGAGGAGGAACGTTTCGAACTGCTGGCCCCCGACCGCCGCCGTCGCGGCGTCGAACTGCGTGTGGTACTCGAGTCTGAGGTTGTCGTCGACCGCCGACTGTTTTGCGTTGCCCGAGTGGACGGCTTCGAGCGTCGCGTCGCCTTTCGAATCGTAGCGGACGAACAGGTTCGTCTGATCGATCGCCTCTCGCTGACTCAGTCGCGTCTCCGCGTCCGGCGTCTCAGTTGCCGTCGCCTCCGCCAGTTGTTCTTCGAGGCGGTCGATCTCTGCACGGGCCTCCTCCAGTTCGCTTTTCAGCTCGTCTCGTTCGCCCTCCAGTGCGTCGAGTTCCGACTGGAGTGTCTCGCGTTCTGCTTCCGACTCTTCGAGTGCGGTTTCGAGTTCGTCGATTCGCTCTGTGTGTGCCGGCGTCTGCTCTCGCTGGTCCGTCGAGCGTTGTTGCTCTGCTGTGTGTTCGTCTCGCTCCCCAGATCGTTCGGCAGACGACGTGGCGGGATGGTTCTGCTGGGACTGCTTGTCCTGTGCCTGTCTCTGCCGGCTCTCGTTCTGGCGAGTCTGTGACTGGCGACTCTCGTCGCGACGCACATCGCCTTTGGCCGCCTGCCTGCGCGCGTCCGGGCTCGACGCATCAGCCGTGGACTGTCCCGCCGTCGTGGACTGCTGTGTCGACGACCGACCCGTGCCACCGTTCGAGTCACTCCGTCCGGCGTTCGTCGACTGACTGGCCGTCTCCGAGTGGGCTGGATCGAGTGACGGGATCGACCGGAGTTCGAGATCGGTCGCCCCGCCAGCGGACGGGTCGTGCGGTGCTGGCCCGACGGCGGCGCTCTCGGCGGGTGCCGGTTCGGACGTGGGTCCCCGCCCCGCCTCGGCCGGATCGGGGTCTGGCGACCCTCGCTGTCGATCCGGCTGCACCTCGTCGTGCTCCGGTGCTCGCTGGGTCTGCTCACTGGCGGTCGGTCGGTCCTGTGTCTCGTCGACGGACTGCTCCGTGGCCGCCCGCGGTCGGTCGGTGCCCGTATCGTGTGGCTCCGACGCGGACGAGTCTGCCCGGGCAGTGGACTCTCTCCCCGGTGATTCTGCTTCGGTCGGTCGTGGATCGTGATCGGCCGTCCGTCCCCGCTCGTTCGTCTCGCTTGGTGTCGGGTCCTGCTCGCTCGGAGTCGGTTCTTGCTCGGTCGTGGGTCGGGTGTCTGGTTCCGACTCGGAACGGCCAGACGCCACCGCTTCCGTGTCTCGGGATTCGGTCGTCTCCGTTCGCGTCGTTGCCGGCTCTGACTCCGCGTCAGCCTCCGGGGCGGGAGCGTCGCTTTCCCCCTCGGTCTCGTCGCCACGGTCCGGCGACGCGTCCACTGGGGAAGCCGATTCGTCGACTGTCTCGTCGTCGACCACCTCGTCTGTCCCGTCGTCGGCCGTCTGCGGTTCGGGAAGCTCGACGATGTCGATGTCGACCGGTCGCACCTCGTAGATGCCGACCTCGTCGTTTGCCTGTTCGAACGCCTCGTCTTCGGTCACCAGTTGATCGCTGTTTCCGACCCAGGCGACGCTCATCGACCGTCCCTGATGGTAGATCTGGTAGTAGTCGCCGGAGAGAACGTTCTCTGAGAGTTCGACGTAGCCCGTGAAACCGCCACTGGAGAGCGTCTGGTCGACCTCGGCGATGGGTGTGTCTTCCGTGTAGTACTTCGCCCGAACCTCGTCGGATCGTTCCTGCATCACTGCGAGCAGCGGCAGGCCGGGGTGGGGTGCTTCGCGAGCGGTCCCGCTGGCGTCCTCGAAATCCTCGATCGAGCCGTCGAGCACTCCGACGACCTTGCCGTTGAGCATGAACAACCGTGCCGGACCGGCGATCACGGCACCGGAGAACTCAGAATCGGCGAGATCGTGGAGACCACTGTACCCGCCGGAAAACGGCACAGTACTCCACGAGTCGATTTGCTCGACTGTGCGCGTACTCATTATGCACCACAAGCCCCATGCGAGACAAATAGTTTGCGCCCGGTCTGGCGGTACTGGTCCCGAGTAGTCAGACGTGCGTCCGACACTGTGGTGGGGTCTCACTCTCGGGTGAGTCCGACGGGTCTTTTATCGCTCGGGTCCTATCGGAGTCTATGACTGAGGATCCTGGACTGACCGACGAGTCTGCACGAGCGAGTCCGTGGCCGATGTTCGTCGCGCTCGGTCTCGCGATCTCGGAAGTCGGCGTCTTCCTCGGTGTCTTCACCGTCGCCGTGTTCGGCCTGCTCCTGTTCGGTGGCAGCATCGCCGGGATCCTGGCCGAGTCGGAGTACACGAGCAAGCCGTGGCCGACGCTGCTCGCGTTCGGGGCCGTCCTCGCGATCGCCGGTGTCGTGATTGTCGTGACCCAGTTCGATCTGGCAGCGGTGACGCTGAACGACTTCGGGCGCAACGGCATCCTCGCACGCAGCCTCTCCATCTCGGCTGCCGGTATCATTCTCGCCGTCTCTGGTGTCGTCGGGTCGATCGCCGAACAGACTGCCGCGTGAGGCGACGGGGCGATCCACGACGCGAGAAAATCAAAGAGCTATTAGTCGCCGTCCGCTAAGCGGCGACTATGTCACTGCTCGGCTTCGAGAAGGAGACACTGCTCGATCTGACCGTCAACATGATCCCACTCGGGATCATGCTCTTTTTCATCGCCGCCTTCGCCGTCGTCCCAGCCTTCGGGTTCGATCCGGTGTTCAGCACGATGCAGTTCGCTCTCATCGGAACGATGTTCATCGGGCTGGCGATCCTCTCCTACTACACGGGCAAGGCCATCGAGGGCGCTGAGGAACACGGCACCGACGACGCCGCCGAGTAGGCGCGAACACCGGTCTTCCTTCCACAGATCCGACCACTCACCAGCGATGTGACCGTCCGGCGTCGACACGTAACCGAAGCTGTTCGGTCATCCATTCAAGTCGAGAATCGACCCTTTCATTATGCCCCAATCCTGAGGGATACCCATGGCAGGAGAGCAGTTAGTACTGACGGCACTCATGGCCGTGCTGCTCGTCGTGATCGTTAGCGCCCTCGCGCGGGTCGAGGACTGGCGATCGTACTCCCCACTTGCAGGTGGTGCGGGGGGCTACGGCGAGGCGACCGGCCACGGACACGCAGAGAAACCGGGCGGCGTGGTGCGCTGGCTCACCACTGTCGACCACAAGGACATCGGCATCCTCTACGGCGTCTACGCGGTGATCGCCTTCGCCGTGGGCGGGATCATGGCGTTCCTGATCCGCGTCCAGCTTATCGTTCCCGGCGGTGCGATCATCGGTCCGAACTTCTACAACTCGATCCTGACGAGCCACGGGATCACGATGTTGTTCCTGTTCGGGACGCCGATCATCGCAGCGTTTGCGAACTACTTCGTCCCGCTGTTGATCGGTGCGGACGACATGGCCTTCCCACGGATCAACGCCATCGCGTTCTGGCTGCTGCCGCCGGCGGCGCTGATGATCTGGGCTGGCTTCTTCACCGCACCGATCGGCGGCGTCGACATCGTCCCGGCCCAGACTTCTTGGACGATGTACACGCCGCTGTCGTCCTGTGGACAGGCCGTCGCGTCCAACTGTGGCCCACAGGCCTCGGCCGGGACCGACCTCATGTTGCTCGGACTCCACCTCTCGGGGGTCGCGGCCACGATGGGTGCGATCAACTTCATCGCGACCATCTTCACCGAGCGCGGCGACGACGTGAACTGGGCGAACCTCGATATCTTTAGCTGGACGATCCTCACCCAGTCCGCGCTGATCCTCTTCGCGTTCCCGCTGCTGGGCAGCGCGCTGATCATGCTCCTACTGGATCGGAACCTCGCGACGACCTTCTTCGCCGTCGAGGGCGGGGGCACACTCCTTTGGCAACACCTGTTCTGGTTCTTCGGCCACCCCGAAGTGTACATCCTCGTGTTGCCGCCGATGGGGATCGTGAGCTACATCCTGCCGAAATTCTCCGGCCGGAAACTGTTCGGATTCAAGTTCGTCGTCTACTCGACACTCGCCATCGGTGTCCTCTCGTTCGGTGTCTGGGCACACCACATGTTCGCGACCGGGATGGACCCGCGACTGCGAGCCTCCTTTATGGCGGTGTCACTGGCGATCGCGATACCCAGTGCCGTCAAGACGTTCAACTGGATCACGACGATGTGGAACGGTCGCATCAGGCTCACCACGCCGATGCTGTTCTCGATCGGCTTCGTCTCGAACTTCATCATCGGCGGTGTCACGGGCGTCTTCCTCGCCTCGATTCCCGTCGACCTGATCCTGCACGACACCTACTACGTCGTGGGGCACTTCCACTACATCGTGATGGGTGCGATCGGCTTCGCCGCCTTCGCGGCGATCTACTACTGGTTCCCGATCGTCACCGGCCGGATGTACCAGCGCACGCTCGGGAAGGCACACTTCTGGCTGTCGATGGTCGGCACCAACGTCACCTTCTTCGCGATGCTGGCACTGGGCTATCTGGGCATGCCCCGCCGGTACGCCACCTACAATTTCGACGGCGCGTTCGCGCCCCTCACACAGGTGACGACCTTCCACCAGCTGGCCTCTATCGGCGCCTTCATCCTGCTGGTCGGACAGCTGATCTTCGTCTGGAACATCGTCACGTCCTGGCTGGAAGGGCGTCGCGTCGAGAGTCACGACCCGTGGAACCTCGAACGCGACGGCATGCTGGGCAACGAGTTCCGATGGTTCAAGCAGCAGCGTGAGACCGCGCTCGCAGACGGCGGCGAGGAAGAAGTCGCAACCGACGGTGGCGAAGCCGTCGACGGTTCGCAGGCAGACGAGTAATTCCCCGACGGTTACAGCTCTTTTCGACGCTCGCTCGAACGGTGTGACTACAGTCCACCGGCCACGAGGACGATCCCGGTGATGAACATCAGCGAGGCGATACCGGCCAGCACGAGAAAGAGCAAGTCCTTTTCGGCCATGGCTGAAGTTCGGACTCGAACGAAAAAGGCTAATCGGATCGTGCCCGAGTAAGCACGTGAGCGAGACCTTTCAGGGGAACCGACTCGTCGTCAGGCTCTATCTCGTCATCGTCGCGCTGACCGGCGTGATGGGCTACGTTCTCGGATGGGCGACCGATCAGCCACTGGAGCCAGTCCTGTTTGGCGTGTTCGTGTTGCCACCGACGCCGGCCGGCGTCGCCGTCTTCGGTATGGTGACGATCGGGCTGGGGCTGGGCGTGTTACTGGCGCTCGTCGTCTACGTGGCGAACAATTTCGACGACGCGGCGAAAAGAGAGTAGCGCGAGCGGTTAGTCGCTCTGGACCTGATCGCGGATCTGCTCGGGGACGCTTGGGTCGCGCAGCGTCGTGGTGTTGCCCAGCTCTTCGTCGTTGGAGATGTTCTCCAGAATACGGCGCATGATCTTGCCCGAGCGGGTCTTGGGCAGGTCGTCACAGAAGATCACGTTGGCCGGACGAGCGAACTTACCGATCTCGTCTTCGACGGCCGCGACGATCCGGTCGCGGACCTCGTCGCTCTCCTCGATGCCTTCGCGGACGACGACGTACACGTCTGGCACTTCGCCTTTCTCTGCGTCTTCACGCGAGGCGACGGCGGCCTCGGCCACGTCTTCGACCTCTGCGACGGCGGATTCGAGTTCCATCGTGCCCAGTCGGTGGCCTGCGACGTTCATCACGTCGTCGAGGCGGCCCAGCACGCGGTAGTAGCCGTCCTGTGCGTGGACGGCACCGTCGCCGGCCTTGTACACCCAGTCGTCCATGTCGTTGGAGTCGGTATCGGAGAAGTCCTGCCAGTACTCCTCGATGAACCGTTCGTCGTTGCCATAGACCGTCTGGAGCATGCCGGGCCACGGCTTCTCGATGACGAGGTTCCCGGCGCGCCCGGATGCGGATTCGATCGGGTCGCCGTTGTCGTCGTAGATCGCCGGCTGGACGCCCGGAACGGCCTTGCCGGCGGAACCGGGCTTCATGTCGTCGAGTGCCGGGAGGTTCGTGATGAGGTGGCCCCCAGTTTCAGTCTGCCACCAGGTGTCGACGATGGCGGCGTCCTCGTCGCCGATATACTTGTAGTACCACAGCCACGCTTCGGGCTGGATCGGTTCGCCGACGGTCGTCATGTGGCGGAAGTCGAAGTCGTAGTCCTGCACGTACTCCTCGCCCCACTTCATGAACATCCGCACTGCCGTCGGCGACGTGTGGAAGATGTCCACGTCGTAGCGCTCTGCGATCTCCCATATCCGGCCCTTGTGGGGGTGATCTGGCGTGTCCTCGTACATCACGCTCGTCGTCCCGAGCGCGAGGGGGCCGTAGACGATGTAGCTGTGGCCCGTGATCCAGCCGATGTCAGCGGCACACCAGTAGGTGTCTTCGGGCTTGATGTCCAGCACGTTCTTCGAGGTCGCCGTCGCGTACGCGAGATAGCCACCGGTCCGGTGCTGGCAGCCCTTGGGCTGGCCGGTCGTCCCGGAGGTGTACATCAGGAAAAGAGGGTCTTCGGCGTCCCGGGAGACGGGGTCGACCTTGGCGCGCTCGTTCTCGGCGAGGAGATCGTCGACGAGCACGTAGGGGTCGTCCTCACCGATCTCCACGTCGTCGGCGAGTTCGTCTTCGCGCGTCCACAGCAGGACCGTGTCGACATCGGTCTCGGCGAGTTCGAGCGCCTCGTCGCACTTTTCTTTGTGGTTGAGGAACTCGCCACGGCGGTAGTAGCCATCGCAGGTGACGACGACGTCACTGTCTGCGTCGTCGATCCGGTCGGCGAGTGCCTGTGCCGAGAAGCCGGCGAACACCTCGGAGTGAGGTGCCCCGATGCGCGCGCAGGCGAGCATCGTGACTGGCAGCGAGGGCAACATCGGGAGGTGGCAGGTCACCACGTCGTCCTCGCGGACGCCCACGTCCTTCAGCGAGGCGGCCATCTCGTTGACGCGGTTGTACAGATCCTGATACGTGATCGTCTCGCTCTCGTCGGCGTCTGTTCCTTCCCAGATCAGCGCCGCTTGGTTCTTGCGCTCGTCGAGATGCCGGTCGATGCAGTTGTAGGAGGCGTTGAGCTTCCCACCCGTGAACCACCCGTAGAACGGCGGGTTCGAGGCGTCGAGTACCTGATCCCAGTGCTCGTCCCAGTCGAGCAATTCCGCGTATTCTTCGAACGCCTCCGGATAGTTCTCGTCGAACCGATCGTGAATCTCCGGATCGGTGACGTTGGCCTGTCCGACAAAATCGGTCGGTGGACGGAAATATTCTTGTTCCGTCAACCGGGCCTCGAGTTCGGGGCCGTCGTCTGACATGATTAAAGATACCTCATAGGGGGACTCACAGCGGAATCGTATTAATTTATCCCAATCGACATGATTTGTATGATCAATGGCACGTGGTTTCATAGCACCGAACGGGGTGTGGACGAGCGTACTCGCCGCTATGTGGTCACTATACTGAAACACTGCTGGGAATAAAAGGCGATATTTGCTGGTTCATGCATCGAACTGGATCGAACCGTTGCGCCAGTTCCGGGAGACGACCGTTTCGGTGGGACCGTTCGAGACTATCGGCCGAGCGGGCGGATTCGGGATAGCCGCTGACCGGGATAGTAACGGCGTCGCCTACGCCTCACCCACACTCCCTTCGTGTGCGTGCCGGCGATGGCTCGACGAGAGTTCGTCGTAGAACTCCACGTAGTAGGTGTACAGCACGGAGCCGACGAGGGTCCCGGCGATCAGACTCCACCCGAGGAACACCACCAGCTCAGTGGTCGAGAGCAGATCGAAGATGGTCACGCCACCGTTCTGGGCCTCCATCAGGCTCGTCTCGCCGGAGAACGCCGTGTAGTACAGCCACAGCGTCGGTAGCTGTGCCACGACGCTGATCGCGAACGCGAGGGCGTCGAAACCGACGATAGAGCGAAACTCCGAACGAACGAGTTTGGCGCTTCGGTGGAACGAGTCGCTGACGCCGTCACCGCTGATCACCATCGCCGCTGGGAAGAACTGCCAGACAAACAGCGGAATCAATACAACGAAGGTAGTGGCGAGTCCGAGCGCTGTGACGATCACGAACTGAATGGCCCCGGGTTCACCCGTTAGCCCGATTCCGACGACTACCGTGGTGACGAAGACGAAGACCATGCCCGCGACGAACGAGAAAATAGCGGTGCCGACAACAAGCAACAGCCCCCCGATCAGCAGACCGAGGTAGTTCGATTTCCCGCCACTGACGAACTGATCGACCGATGCCGTCCCAGTCGACCCTTCTCCGATCATCGCGATCAGCCCGCCGACGAGGAACGGGAGTCCAAGATAGACCACACCCGTCGAGAGATAGACCAACAACGGATGGAGCATCTGGGCGGCCGTGGTGCCGGTACTGATCAGAGAGAACGCGAACAGGACCGCGAAGATCACCGGATTGCGCTTGAGCGTCTCGATCCCACTGGAGAAGGCGCTAACAGGTCTCATATATGGCGGAAATCAACGATGTAAAATAAACGTTCTGAATGTGTGATAGGTCGTGTTCACACGGCGCCGATCTCTTCCCGATAGGTCCCGAACACGTCTTCGAACACGCCCATGATCTCACCCATCGTGGCGTGGACTTTCACCGCCTCGACGATGGCAGGCATCACGTTGGTACCGCCGACGGCCGCATCTCGAACCGTCGACAGCGCCGCCTCGACCGCCTCGTCGTTCCGCTCGGCCCGGACCGCGTCGAGACGGTCACGTTGTTGCTCCTGCACTGCATCGTCGACTGTCAGTAGCTCCGGTTCCGTCTCTTCTTCGACGGTGTATGCGTTGACACCGACGACGGTCTCCTCGTCGTCTTCGACCCGCTGTTGGTACTCGTAGGCTGCGTCCTGAATCTCGCGCTGGAAATACCCCTGCTCGATACCTGCGAGCACGCCCGCGCGCATCGACCCATCGCCGAGGTCGTCTCGAACGTGCTCGATGTACGCCATCGCCTCGGCTTCGATCTCGTCGGTCAGCGCTTCGACGGCGAAACTCCCGCCCAGCGGGTCGACGATGTCGGCCGCGCCCGACTCCTCGGCGATGATCTGCTGGGTCCGGAGCGCGACCCGGACCGCATCCTCGCTGGGCAGGGCCAGTGCCTCGTCGAAACTGTTCGTATGGAGGCTCTGTGTCCCGCCCAGCACCCCGGCCAGCGCCTGAATCGTCACGCGGACGACGTTGTTGAGCGGTTGCTGGGCAGTGAGAGACTGGCCGGCGGTCTGGGTGTGGAACTTCAGCTGTTTGGCTGCGTCGGCCTCGGCGTCGTACCACTCGTCCATGATCCGGGCGTAGATCCGCCGTGCGGCCCGGAACTTCGCGACCTCCTCGAAGATTGCGTTGTGGGAGTTGAAAAAGAAGGATAGCTGAGGCGCGAACGTGTCGATGTCGAGTCCGCGGTCGAGACAGTCCTCGACGTAGGCAAAGCCGTCGGCGAGCGTAAAGGCCAGCTCCTGGGCCGCAGTCGAGCCGGCTTCGCGGATGTGATAGCCCGACACCGAGACGGGCTTGAACTTCGGCGTTTGCTGGGTCGCGAACTCGATCACGTCAGTGACGAGACGCAGTGACGGCTCCGGTGGGACGACCCATTCCTTCTGCGCGATGAACTCCTTGAACATGTCGTTCTGCAGGGTGCCCCGGAGCTTCGCGCGGTCGACACCGCGCTGGTCCGCGAGTGCGACGTACATCGCGTAGACCACTGGCGCGCTGGGGTTGATCGTGAAGCTCGTCGACACCTCGGCGAGGTCGATGCCGTCGAAGAGAATCTCCATGTCACGCAGCGTGTCGACGGCGACACCCTCTTTCCCGACCTCGCCTGCTGCCATCCGATCGTCGGAGTCGATCCCCATCAGCGTCGGCATGTCGAAGGCCGTCGACAGGCCTGTCTGTCCCTCGTCGATGAGGTAGTGAAATCGTTCGTTGGTCTCTCGGGCGGACCCGAACCCGGCGAACTGGCGCATCGTCCACTGGCGACCGCGGTACATCGTCGGATAGACACCACGGGTGTACGGTTCCTCGCCGGGGAAGCCAAGATCCGATTCGTAGTCCAGATCGGCCACATCCAGTGGTGTGTACAGCCGGTCGACCTCGTGGTTCGAGACCGTCGCGAACCGCTCGGCACGTTCGCCGTAGGCATCGAGCACCGAGTCGAGCGTCTCGTCTTCCCACGTCGATTTTGCCTTGCGAATGGCCGCGAGATCGGTCTCGTCGTACATACCGTGCTAGTTGGTAGTATGTGACAATAAGTCTTGCACGGTGGTCTCGCAATGCCGGTCGACGCTTCTCGGCCGTGCGCTACTCCTCTTCGCCCTGTAGACGCTCAGTGGTCTCGACCAGTGGATGCCGTGCGTAGTCGACGACTTCGATGTCGGTGATCGAGGACAGGTCCTCCGCGTCGGCCGTCTTCGCCATTCCGAGGTCGACCGGTTCGTCGAGCACGATCACGTAGGCGTCCATCGATGCGACACCGAGTCGCTCGGCCGCCTTGACCCGGTGGTGGCCGTCGGCGAGCAAGAGCTTGTGGGGGTACTCCGGAAGGTCCGCATCGGCGAACTCGGTGACGGTCGCCTGGGACGGATTCGTGCCGCCGTTGTCGATGACGACCAGTGGCTCGGCCAGTCCGCGCCTGAGTTCGTAGGTCCGCCCTTCGAGTTCGTCCGCGTAGACGGTCCCCTGTGTGGGGATCAGATCCGAGATATCGACCTCGCGGCGCTCCTCGCGGGCGGATATCTCGTGGATCGATTCGAGCGTCCGCGTGAGTTTGTCGACTTTACTCGGTGTGGCCCGCTCGATCTGTGAGCGAATCACGTCCGCGTTCGAGATGATCCCTACGAGGTGACCGGCGTCGTCCACGACCGGCAGTTTCTGGATTCCCGACCGGAGGATGACGCGGGCCGCGTCCTGAACGGCCATCTCGGGGTGGGCGACGAGGATGTCGTCGCTCATCACCCGAAACATCGGTTCGTGATCTTCGGCCAGCAACAGGTCTCGGGCGCTGACGAACCCTTCGACGCGCCGGCCCTCACACACCGGAAAGCCACTGTACTCGTCGCTCTCGGCGATCCGTCTGGCCACGTCTTCGACCGTGTCGTCGGGCGACACCGTCGCCACCTCACTGGTCATGTACTCCTGAACACGTGGTTCGCCGTCCGCTTCCATACTGACTGGAGACGGCGCCGGGAGAAAAAGGCCCCGGCGCGTTCACCGTCGTTCCGGGACGGCACGTCGGTCCGTCACTCGTCGGTTTCGGTGTCGGCGTACTCGTCGGCCGTCTCGTAGCCCGGGGCTGTGTAGACGTTACTCAGGAGGCGATTCGGCCGGGACTGGAGAGCATCGAGGAATCGGTCGTCGACGACGGCCCGCACCACCTCGTGCAGCGACTCGTCGCGGTCCTCGATCGAATCGAGTACGCCGAGTGTGATCTGTGCGCCGGCCATGTCGGCGTGGCCGCCCGCGCTACCGATCTGTCCGAACGCCTCCCGAAGGACCTCACCCAGATCGACCCCGGCCCCCCGTGCGCGGGCCGACGCGTAGATCGTTCCGTCCTTGACGCCGTAGACGAGCGTCGAGTTGACTCCCTGCAGATCGAGCAGCCTGTCGGCTGCCTGTGCGAGTGCGTCCCGGTCCTGTAACTCGCCGACACAACTCAGCAGCACCGACCCTTCCTGTCGGCGGTACTGGATCGCGCGACTGATCGTTTCGAGGGTGTCGGCGCTCATACTCGGGTCTTCGATCCGCTGGAGCAGATCGAGGTTCGCGTAGGGCAACAGGTACGCCGCCGCCTCGAAGTCGTCCGGTGAGACCTCGCGCCTGAACTCCTGTGTGTCGACGCTGATACCGAACAGCAAGCCGGTGGCGACGGCCTCGTCGAGCAGTGAGTCGAACCGTCGGAGGTAGTCGACCAGCAGCGTGCTGGTCGCTCCGACGTCCGAGCGCAGATCGACGAACCGCGCTTCGATCGGTGCCCGGGGCGGGTGATGGTCGACGACGATGTCGATCGGCGTGTCCGTGGGCAACTGATCGTTGACACCCGGTCGGGAATGATCGACCAGTGCGAACCCGTCGTACACCGACAGATCGGTCTCGGCATCGAAATTCTGCAGATCGAAGTCCAGTAGATTCACGAACGCTCGATTCTCCTGATGGGTGATCTCGCCGTAGTAACACAGTTCGGGTTCGCAGCCGACACCCGTTGCGAGACGCGCAAGCGCCACGCCACTCGCGATGGCATCCGGGTCTGGGTTGTCGTGCATGACGATCGCCAGCCGATCACCGATGTCGCGCAGCACGCGCTGGAGTTGTCTGATGCGAACGCCTTCGTCGCCGACACGCTCGGAGAGGTGGTCCGTGATCGCTGCGCCCGGATCGACGACGCGGTCGGCGACGACTTCGAGCGTCTTCAGCACTGCTTTCGATGGGGTGGCTCCGCTGTAGACGACGAGCATCGCCTCGGGAAACACCGATCTGGCGGTCTGTGCAATCGTCGCGTTGCGCTCCCCGTCGTCGGTCCCGACGAAGATCGTTTCGGGGGTGAAATCGAGCGCCGACAGGACGGCCCGGTCGCCCGGTTCGCCCAGTTCGACCGACGCTCCGCTGGTGCGAAGCGTGTCGACCCGGTGTTCGTTCGCCGTCAACACCCATAGCTCGCCACGGTCGTCCGCGAGTTCGTCGAGCAGTGACCGCGCGAGCGGTCCTGCCCCCAGCACCAGGCGAGCAGTCATACCCGAGACTGGGCGATGGAGCGCCTAAAAACCACTCATACGGAGTATCGTAGATCGTTACCGGATCGACCGCACGACTGTGTGCGGTCGACCGAGAAAACGGCGACAATACCCCGTATCACTTCAGCCGCTCCTGCAGGAAGGATGGGTGTGCTGCGGTGATCCCTTCGATCGAGAGTAGTTCGTCTTCGATGATCGTTCCAACCTCGCCGCCGTCGGATGCCCGGACTTCTGCCATCAACATGTGGTCGCCACTGGAGGTGTACAGTGACTCGACGGTGTCGATCGCGGTGAGTTCTCGCGTCACCTCGACGTAGCAGTCACTTTCGACGTCCATCCCGACCAGTGCGATCGACTGGCTGGATAGTTTCTTCGGGTTCACGTCGGCCGAGTAGCCGACGATCACGCCCTCGTCTTCGAGTTTGTTGATGTACTTTCTGACCGTCGGCTTGGACACATCGGCTCGTTCTGCGATCTCCGCGTACGAAGCCTGTGCGTCGTCCTCGAGGACAGAGAGAATCCGGCGCTCCGTGGACTCCGCGCTCATGGACGATTCTTTGCCGCGGACGAAAAAATACCTTCCGAATCCACAAACCGGGGGACGACCCCCCTGTGTGAGCCGTCGAACGGCGTTACTTGTGGTGTTCGAGGAGTTCGTCAGCGGATCGCTCCCACTGGTACTCCTCGTCGAAGTATCGCTCTGCGAGCGGTTCCTCGGGCATCTCGCCGGTCGCCATCTTCTCTTCCTGATAGGACGGACTCTCGTCGTCGACGTAGTAGCGTCCCGTGAGGACTTCGCCCTCGTAGAGTTTGTTCTCTGTCTCGAACATCATCCGGGCTGCCTCTTCGCGGTTCGAGGTGTCGAAGTCGTAGTCGTCGGACTGCTGGATGTCCGTGTAGGGGACGTAGTGCTTCGCGTCCTTGTTCCAGGTCGGGCACTGGGTCAGGAAGTCGACGTGTGCGAAGCCGTCGTGTTCGATCGCTTCGGTGATGATCTCCTTGGCCTGGTTGGGATTGACCGCCGCGGTCCGGGCCACGTAGGTCGCGCCTGAGGTCAGTGCCAGATTGAGTGGGCGAATCGGCGACTTGGCCGACCCCGAGGGCTGGGTCTTGGACTTGTGGCCCTTCGGGGAGGTCGGCGAGGTCTGGCCCTTCGTGAGGCCGAAGATCTCGTTGTTGAACACGATGTACGTCATATCGTGGTTCTCGCGGGCGGTGTGCATGAAGTGGTTGCCACCGATCCCGTAGCCGTCACCGTCACCGCCGGCGGCGATGACTTCGACCTCGGGGTTCGCGAGTTTGGCTGCACGAGCGACGGGCAGCGAGCGCCCGTGGATCGTGTGGAAGCCGTAGCTGTTGAAGTAGCTGTTGAGCTTTCCGGAACAGCCGATCCCCGTAAAGAGAGCGACCTCGTCGGGGTTCTTCCCGACTTCCGGCATGGCCTGTTTGAGCGCCTTCAGGACACCGAAGTCACCACAGCCGGGACACCACGTTGCCTGTGGTTCGATGCCGGGTGTAAACTCGTCGCGGTCGATTTCGCGTTCTTCTCCGATTGCTGAGAATGCACTCATTGCTTAGTCACCTGCCGCTGGGAGGTATTTCATGTTCGTCGCGGCGAGGTCTTCGCCGTTGATGCTGGTCTCGAAGCCCTCGACGATCTCTGCCGGTTCGAACGGGTTCCCGTTGTACTTGAGCAGGCTGGAGAGTTTCGGACCGAAGCGGCCGATCTCCTTCTGGGTGAGGCCGCGGAACTGTGCGCTGGCGTTCATCTCGACGACGAGCGCCTCGTCGACGGATTCGAGCCACTCCGAGACTTCCTCGACGGGGTAGGGCATCATGTCGGAGACGCCCAGTGCCTTGACGGAGTGACCGTCGTCGTTGAGCCGATCGACGGCCTCGAAGACGGTGTCCTGATGGCTGCCCCACACGAGGATGCCGTAGTCGGCGTCCTCGGGACCGTGGTAGGTCTGGTGGGAGGCGTTCTCGTCGAGGTCCGCGCGGATGTCGTCGAGTTTGTCCAAGCGACGGTTCATCTGCGCGATCCGGTTGTCCGGATCCTCGCTGATGTGGCCTTCGGGGGAGTGTTCGTTCCCGGTCGCGAGGTAGCGACCGTCCTTCTGGCCGGGCACCGAGCGCGGGCTGACGTTCGAGCCGTCTTCCGGTTCGTGCTGGAAGCGCTGGAACTTCCCGGAGGAGTGGTGTGCGGCCTCGGCGATCTCCTCTTCGGTGAGGACGGAGCCGGGATCGGCGTTTGGCTCGCGGTCGAAGAAGCTCTCGTCGACGTTACGAAGCTCTCCCTGGAGCTTCTGGTCGTAGACGACGATCGACGGAATCTGGTACTCGTAGGCGATGCGGAACGCCGCACGCGTCTGGTCGTAGCACTCGCGGATGTTCGCGGGCGCGAAGACGACGCGGGCCGAGTCGCCCTGACTCGTGTACAGGACGTGTTCGAGGTCGGCCTGTTCGGGCTTTGTCGGCATCCCGGTCGAGGGACCGGCGCGCATCGCTTCGACGAGGACGACCGGCGTCTCGGTCATCTCGGCGAGACCGAGCGGCTCGCTCATGAGCGCGAAGCCACCGCCTGAGGAGCCGGACATGGACTTGACGCCGGCGTGGCTGGCACCGAGTGCCAGCGCGGCCGCGGCGATTTCGTCTTCGACCTGCTCCGAGATCCCGCCGAACTTCGGCAGGTTCTGGGACATGATCGTGAACACGTCGGTCCACGGCGTCATGGGGTAGCCGGCGATGAAGCGACAGCCCTCGTCGAGGGCACCGTACGCGATGGCGTTGGACCCGGAGAGCAGGACCTGCTCGTCGTCGTGGTCCGCCGCTTCGGGCATCGTCAGGTCGTGGGTGTGGTCCAGTTCCTGTGCGCGCTCGTAGGCGTCTTCGAGGACGGCGAGGTTCGCGTCGAGGATGTCGCCGGACATGTTCTCTTCCATGAGCTCCTCGAAAAAGGAGACGCCAGTGTCGAGCAGTGCCGCCGTGACGGCAACACCGGCCGTGTTACGCATGACTTCACGGCCGTGCTCACGAGCGATCTCGCGAAGGTTGATCGGATAGACGTGCCAGTCGTTCTCCTCGGCACGTGCCTCCAGATTCATCTCGGCGATCGCGTCCTCGTCGAGCAGTCCCTCGTCGTAGACGATGACGCCGCCCTCTCGGAGGTCGTGGAGGTTCTCCGAGAGCGGTTTGACTTCTTCGTTACCGTAGTACGCTTCTTCCTGTGGGTTCCGTGCGAAGGAGTCACCGAGGGCGAGAAGGAAATTGTAGCCGTCGCCACGCGAGCGCACGTCTTCGGCGCCCGCGCGTACCTCTACGAACGTGTGGCCGCCCCGAATGCGCGAGGGATAGTGACGGTGTGTGAACACGTCAAGTCCCGTGCGCATCAGGGCCTTTGCGAAGTTTTGACTCGTCGAGTCGATCCCGTCACCGGAACCGCCTGCGACTCGCCAGATTAGTTCCTGATCTGTCATGGGAAATCATCGGCCCCAGTTGGGAAGCCGTATACTCACCGTTGGAGGGCCGTGACTAAAGATTTTCCACTACGTCGCACCCCATTAATCATGAACGAATGGTAGATACCGCTCAAATGTCCGATTTCGAGACGCCAAGTGGGTAGCTAGCATAGAGTAGACGATGGTGAATGTTGCCTCGTCTCGACGACCCGCGTGGGACATGCCTAAGACTGTCCAGTCCGTATTCAGTGTAATCGATGTCGCTCTCGGAACTCATCGCTGGGGTTGAAGATCACGAAAAGCGCCTTACCGTGTTCAATGCGGACGATTCGGTCGTCTCGGATCTTCGACGCCACTTCGCCGACAGGAACGTCACGGTCGTGACCGAGGCGACAGTCAGCGGGCGGCCCGGCGAGTTCGTCACCCTCAGCGACGACGACGGCGTGATCGCAGCGGCGAGTCTCGATTCCTTCGAGGCGAGATTGGACCGGCGGGCAGAACCGATCGGTGTCGAGGCAAGTCCGTACAGACCGATCCTCGACGAGCTCGACGAGACACTGTTTACGTCCTGGAGTATCGAGCAAATGATGACAGCCACCCGCGAGATCGAAGACCGTGCCTTCCGAGTGGGGCAGGGGACCCTCCACGCCGGCTTCCAGTACGTCTCGACGCTGACGGGCGAACTCGACGTGTACGAATCGCTCGGAGCGGAGGGACTGGCCGTCCACGCCTATGCCACTCCGGACGAGGAACCGCCCAACCACGAACACTTCACACTCCACATCGAACGAGCCAGCGAAATCGAGCAGTCGTGGTTCGTCGTCTTCGACGGTGGTGGCGACGCCCGCCAGAAGTGCGCACTCCTCGCCGAAGAGCGCGCACCGCGTGAGTTCTACGGCTTCTGGACGTACGACCCGGGGACGGTCGACTGGATCGCAGATCACCTCGATTCGACGTACGGACTCGTCGAACAGTAAGCAGCGGGCGGTGGCTACTACTCTCGCCGTCGTCGGAGCGTCAGGAACAGCACCGACAGCGCCGCGAGTGCTGGCACCACTCCCAGCGGCCCGCTCCCGCTCGTCGTCTCCGTCGTCGCCGGTGCCTGCGCACCACCCTCGGCGAGTGTCTCCGTCCCGCTCTTCTCGGGCGTCGTTCGATCGGTCGCCGTCGGCGACTGGGTCGCCGTGTCCGTCCGGTCGCCGACCGTCTCGGTTGCGGTCTCGGTGTCGCTCGACTCGACCGTCGACACGGGTGTCGCAGTCGTGTTCGATGCCGGCGTCGCTGTCGGCGTCGTCGATGTCGACACGGTGAGCGTCCCGGCACTGACGCCCTCCGACTCGACCGTGTACGATCCGGTCTGTGAGAGCGACCGTCGAACGCTGACCGTCTTGCGCTCTCGCGAGGGTACTGACACCTCGGTGGTCCAGCGATGATCACCGGCGGTGATCAAGACCGTCTCGCTCCCGTCGGCGTTGCCGGCGTTCTTGACGGTGAGATTGACGAGAACGTCCGAGTCGGGTTCGACCGTCTGATTCGCCAGTGCCACGTCGACGACTTCGATGTCGACGTTCGTGCCGGTGATCCCCGAGGAGGCGACACCGCCAGTCGGTGCAGCCGATCCCCCGGAATCGTCGTCCCCGTCATCGTTGCCGCCGGTCTCGCTGCTCGGACTGTTGTCCGTGTTCGACCCGCTCGTCTCACTCTCGGTTTCCCCGCTCGTGTCAACGACGACCATCGCCGTCTCGACGGTCCGGGTCCGGCCGGCGTCGTCAGTGACCGTCACTGGGAGGGTGTAGCTGCCGTCCTCGACAGCAGAGAGGTCGGGCTGGATCGTCGCCGCGAACGACCCGTTGTCGACGGTCGCGTCGACGGTGCCAGCACCGAGGCTGGACGCATCGACCGTGACCGAGGTGGTGCTGGCCGTCGGCTCGACCAGGGGCGTAATCCGTTCGACTGTCCAGGGTCGCTCGACCGCCGAACGCGTGGTCTGCACCTGTACCTTGTCGGCACGTGTCGTCGGCACGGAGAGTTCCGACTCGGGAGACGTTACGTTGCGCTCCCAGTGGGCGATGTAGGGACTCTCGTCGACCGTTTCGAGGAGCCTGATCGTGTTGTTCGACGAGTAGTTGCCCTGTGCCTGCTCGAGACGGACGCCTGTGACCGGGTGACGCTCGTCGAGAACGATGTCGACGAACGCGTAGTTCGACGCGAGGGGCATTCGTGTCTGCCACTCTCCGTCCGAGACGGAGAGCGTGTCCGTGACATTGTTCTCGACGCGAGTCGTGAACCCTGTGTACTCCCACGACTCCTCTATCTTCGAGCCGTTCCGATACAGATCGATATTCGAGACTTGTAGACGGTGGGTGCTCGACTCGTCTTTGTCATCGAGCAGTACGAACGGCGATTCATCCCCAGAGACGTTCGCCCGGACAGTTCGACTCTTCGGCGTGACGATCTCTTGTGTCGTTCCGTGCTGGACCCGTAGTGACTTGGGCGGCTCACTCGCGAAGGTCACCTCGACAGTGTCGACGCGCTGGCTCGACGTGAGGAACCCGTGGAAGAGGACTCTCGACTGGCCGACCGGTGTGTCACTGGCCCACACCCCGTCGCTTGTCACGTAGCCACGGTTTTTCGTCACGTTTGCGCCCACGGCTCGGATCTCGCTCGGTTTGACGGGGACTGAAGCCACCTCACCACGCACGCGTAGCCGTTCGTCGGCGGTGAGCGTCCCGTCACCGTCACCGTCCTCGGCGACGGGTGCCTCGGCGAGTCGCGGGACCGACGTGTCGACTCGAATCGGCGAGACCTGCTTCGTCCGCGTGTCGCCATCCGCATCCGTGACAGTGGCGTTCAACTGCTTCTCCCCGTCCGAGATGTTCTCGTAGTCCGGCGTGAACGTCGCCGTGTACGTCCCGTTGCCGGTGTGGTGTGCCTCGACGGTACCGACACCGAACTCGCTTCCGTCTATCCGTACCGAGTCGGTGTTTCGCGTATCGGACGACAGCACAGCGATGTCGTGGATCGTCCACGGTGTCGTCCGCTCGGACTCGCCATCGTACACGTTGACGATGCTCGCGTTATCCTCCGGGAACTGCAGGACACTCCGGCGTTCGGTCACGTTCCGCTCGAAAGGCCCGCTGAAATCCTCGCCAGTCGGTGAAACTCTGACCGTCTCGGGATACGATCCGTTCGGATGCTCCAGTGTGATACCCACCAGGTCGTGTTCGTCGAGGAGTCTGAGATGGACGCGATGGTCGTTGTGGGCGAGTGGGATTGGGCTGGTCCAGTTTGCACTCTCGTCGGCGAGTGCCGATCCGATCTCGTGTCGCGTGCTCTCGTAAAAGTAGGCAGACCAGTTCCCCTCGTCGATGGCCGTCCCGTTGCTGTACACCGTCACATCGGAGATCGAGAGCGGGCCCTGTGTCGAGTCGGCGAGTTCGAGGAACTGGATCGTGCTCGTGTCGTCGAAGCTACGGTTGACCCGAACTGTCCTGCCGTCTGGCTCGACCATCGGGCCGTTGTCGCCGAAGATGTTCATTTCTTCGGGTGGGTCGCTGGCGAACGTGTACTCGATAGCGTCGACATCGTGTGCTTCGCCGAATCTGACACCGAATACGATGCCCGACTTCCCCATCGTCAGATTGGTCGTGGCGGGTGTTTTGTCGCCGTCGAGGGCTTCGTCGGCACCAGTGCGGTTGTAGACGTTCGCAGTCGCGGAGTTGACTGGGACCGGTTGGCCGACTGTCGTCGAGACCGTCACGCTCTCACCGGGAGCGAGGACACCATCACCGCTCGCGTCACTGATGTTGGGAGCGCCGACGAACTGTGGCGTCGCATCGGGGTCCGAGGTCTCGCTGATCGTGACGGCGTTCTCGACGGTCGCTTCCGTGTCGTTACCACCGGTATCGGCGACGGACACAGAGAGGTCGGCACCGTCGTCGGGGAACGTCACTTCGTCGGCTGCGATCGTGACGTTCGTGATCGTCACGACGCCTGGATCGTACGGGCCACTGGTGTTGTTGAGGACAAAACGAACGTCACCATTGCTAGCCAGTGGACCACCCGCGACCGACCCAGTACCGGCGATCTCGATCTGTCCGACCTCGGTAGCTGCTGCGTGCTGGTCGAATTCGAGCGAGACGAAGACCGGCTGACCGGACTCTTGCTCGTTGAGACCAGTGAGTTCGACTGTGATATCGACGGTCTGGGTAGCGCCCTCGTCGAGCGTGACGGCCGAGTTGCCACTGACTTCGAGCGCTGTCGGACTGTTCGCGGCTGCTGCGGTCCCGACGAGCGGGGCGGTCGCACAGCACGCGGAGACCATGAGGGCCACGGCGAGCCAGAGCGCTCGGAGCGACTGACCGCTCGTGTTGGCTGCCGTCATCGTGTCCTCCAGAGCAGCCATCCGTTTCGTGGCGACCGTGTGCGTGTTCTGATGTATCGATGCGACTGTCTCTCGTCCGTCGACTGCTGTGACGATTTGCTGTTAATCTGATGCATTGTCGACCACCTTCTGGAGCAATCGCTGAGTGCTCCATCCGATCAGCCACCACCGAGTAGCTGTCCAGTTCTATCCTGTCAGAACTACTAATGATATAAATTAGTTTTGATAATATATATGCGGAAAGTGGGGAAAAGAAGCTCTTGATGCCGGTTTATCGCACATAGCGTGCTATCGGCTGGCCTTCGAGACCGTTCACGGTCAGTTAGAAGAAACGGACGCCACAGTCGGACCGCTCCGACCTCGCGGCGTCCCTACTTCGGCGTCTGGCTGTAGATGAGGTTGCGCTGAATGTCGTTGGCACCCTCGTAGATGACGGGGATGCGCACGTCGCGATACACGCGAGAGATTCGGTTCTCCGTCAGCACCGAACGGCCACCGTGGAGTTGCATCCCTTTCTCGGCACAGTCCGTCGACACCTCGGTCGCCTTCGTCTTTGCCATCGCGGCCCAGAAGCCAGCGTTATCCTGCGTTGCGACCTTCTCTGCGGCACGCCAGGTAAGCGCGCGGGCGGACTCGAACTCGGTGCGCATGTCGGCGAGCTTGTGCTGGACGGCCTGGAACTCGTCGACGGACTTGCCGAAGGCCTCGCGGTCGTGGACGAACTCCCACGCCTCTTCGATGGCGGCGGCCGCGAGACCGAGACCGTGCCCGGCGACGATGACCCGGCCGTGATTGAAGAACTCGGCGAGCATGTAGAAGCCGGCACCCTCGACGCCGATGAGGTTCTCCTCGGGAACACGGCAGTCGTCGAAGACGATATGAGCCTGTTTCGAGGCCCGGAAGCCCATCTTCTCGGGGATGTGCTCTGCGTCGTAGCCGTCGGTGTCCGTCGGGACGATAAAGAGCGAGTAGTTCCCGTAGCGGTTGTCCGGATCGTCACCGGTCTTGGCGTAGACGGTCACCCAGTCGGCCTCGACGCCGTTCCCGATCCAGTACTTCTCACCGTTGAGGACGTACTCGTCACCGTCCTTGTCGGCAGTCGTGGACATCCCGGCCATGTCACTCCCAGTCTCCGGTTCCGAGACGGCGAGACCGGTGAGCTGTTCGTTCTCGGCGACCGGACGGAGATACTCTTCTTTCTGGTCCTCGTTGCCGTGGTCTTCCAGCATCTCGGCCCCGAAGCTCGCCAACTGCAGGGTCAGTGCGATGCCGGCGTCGGCCTTGTAGAACTCCTCTGCGATGGCTAGTACCTGTTCGAGCGACAGGCCGCGACCGCCGTACTCCTCGCCGATGTCCTGTGCGACCAGTCCGGCCTCCATCCCCGCTTCGAGGATTTCGACGGGATACTCGCCACTCTCGTAGTACTCGGCGGCGTTGGGTTCGATGTACTCTTCGGCGAACTCGCGTGCTTCTTGCTTGACCCCGCGTGCCTCCTCGGGCACGACCGTCTCTTCTAACAGATCCATACCCTTACCAAGTGCCCCGTTACCAAATAGGTCGTGGAACAACGCAAAACACTAACAGAGTTTAAGATATACCCCTCGCGATCTCACGACTGGGATTCGTCGGGCGGTCGGGGAACGTCCGAGAACTCCGATGACATTGGTGGCGTCCAGACAGGTCGTCTCGGCGTCTCGCTGCTCTCAGACTTCGATCTCTTGCATGAGTTCGACCAGTTCCTCCAGTTCGGGGAACGTGTACACCTTGACGTTGATGTCTGATTCGAGTGCGTGAACGCGGGAGTCGAACATCAGGGCCATATCGTTCTCTCGATCCCCGACGAGTTCGTCGACCATGCCGCTGCCGGGACCGAACGTGAAGTTGGGTGTCGAGATGTCGATGGTGGTCTGGAGGACGTTCGCCCACCCGTCGATGAAGCCACTGGTCATGATGTTCCCGATCTCTTGGATCGCCGACCGCTCCATGTCGGTAAAGCCCTCCGTGTCGTCGCTTGTCTCGCCCATATCGCCGATCATGCCGTTCGCGAGCTTCTTTGCGTTCTCGGCGTTGAACAGGAACAGGATGTAGCCGTGTGGTGGCTCGACCATGCGGATCGAGATCCCGATCTGGCGTTCGTCGCCGACGTGGGTCTTGATGTCGGGTACGTCGATGAAATTGATCTTGGTGATCTCCATCTCCGTTTGCATCCCCGTCATCTGGCTCAGGTGATTAGCGACCGTGTTGCCGCCTTCCTTTGCCATCTTGTTGAACAACCCCAGCTTCCGAATATCGATCATCAAACTCATGAGTAGTCGAGCGTTGCGCAGGTGTTACCCGGCCTCCCATATAAGTGATACACCCCGATTTTCGGAGACGAGAATGGGACGAAACGAACCGCGCGTCTCGGCAGACGGTGAGAACGGTCAACACCGGATCGAGACGGCCATCCCCTCACCCAGCGGCAAGAGGCTGGTCTCGAACTCGGGATCGTCGCGGACGGTTTCGAGGTAGTCGGCGATGCCGCGACTCATCGCGTTGGCGTCGACCTCCGCACCCGCGAGCAGCGCGCGCACGTGCTCGAAATCGAGCGGCCCGGCTTCGATGGCGTTGTCGGCAGCGACGATCCCACCGGGTGTGACTTTGTCCCGGACCGCCTCGAACGCCTCGGCGTAGCGGTCTTTCTCGTTGTCGATCAGGACGAGGTCGAACGGTCCGCCGTACTCCCCGACGGTGTCGATGGCGTCGCCGTGCTCGAATCGCGCTCGATCAGCAAAACCACCGGCAGCGAGGTTCTCGCGGGCGTCGTCGAGTTCGTCCCGATCGATCTCGGTCAGCACGATCTCGCCCTCGGCTGGGATCGCCGGCGCGACCCAGTACGCTGAGTAGCCGTAGCCAGAGCCGAACTCGAAGACGCGCTCGGCGTCGACGGCGCGAGCGAGCAGCCGGAGCCAGCCACCGACAGCGGGACCGACGGTCGGGAATCCTTCGCGATCGGCCCGCTCGTCCATCGCCTCGATCACGTCGTCGCGCTCGGGGGCGAGCGTTCGCGCGAACTCCTCGGTCACGTCGGGGAGTGGATCTTCTGACATAGCGGGACGTAGCACGGCAGATGCTAAAATGGTGGTCGCAGCGGCAGACTGCTCACAGGGATCATCGTAGCAGTCGGAAAGAGCAAGCCGCTCGACCGGCCCGGGTTTTCGATTCTCCCGAGAGAGAACCAATGAACGACGACGATGCTCCCTATCAGCGGACGCTCGCGACGAGATCGGCGGCACGGTCGGGATCGACCGGGTTCGTCACCTCGCCGTCGGCTTTCAGCGCCGTGCCGACGATCAGGCCGTCCGCGTCAGCGAGCAACGACGGGGCCGTCTCGGCCGTGACGCCGCTCCCGACGAACACCGGCACCGACGGATCGACGGCATCTCTGGCGGCGGCGACGGCCGCCACGTCGGGCGCGTCTGTCTCGCGTCCGGTTCCAGCCCCCGAGACCACGAGTCCATCGGCGTAACCCCGCTCGATGGTGTCGGCGACGATTTCGGCGACGCCGCGCGACGCGAGCGGCGCGGAGTGTTTGACCGCCACGTCCGCGAGGATCGCGACATCGGCGTCGATGCGCTCGCGCAGGCGCACCGTCTCGTGGGCCTGTCCTTCGACGATGCCCTGATCGGTCAGGCGCGCGCCGGTGTGGACGTTCACGCGGACGAAGTCGGCACCAGCGGCCGCAGCGACCGAGACCGCTGCCTCGGCATCGTTGCGGAGGACGTTGACCCCGACCGGGCAGGAGACGGCGTTGGTGACTGCGCCCGTGACGGCGGTCATCTCTGCGACGACGTGGGCGGGCACGTCGTCGGGGTAGAACGGCGCATCGCCGAAGTTCTCGACGAGCACGGCGTCGACACCCACGTCGTCGAGCGAGCGGGCGTCAGCCAGCGCGTGCTCGCGGATCGTCTCGCGGTCCTGAAAGCCCGGTGTGCCGGGGAGTGCCGGCAGATGAATCATTCCGATCAGGGGACGAATCTCGGAGAGCGAGCGGTCAGTCATAGACAGTGGTTCGACTGGCTCCGAAAAAAGAACGACGGGCTAGGCGTCCCAGTAGTCCGGTTCGTTGCCGGGTTTCCACTTGATCGAGCAACCACGCGATGGCTTGTCCTCGGTCGTGATCTCCTCACCGGCCAGTAGCGTCTCGATGTGGGCTTTCATCTCGCGCTCGGTCGGTTCGTCGTCGGGGTTGGTCGCGTCGTCCAGCCGGCCGTGGTAGGCCAGCCGGAAGGTGCTGTCGTCGCTCTCGAAGAGGTACGGATCGGGCGTACAGCGAGCACCGTAGGCCGCCGCCACGTCCTGTGACTCGTCGAAGAGGTAGGCGTCGTAGTCGATGGCGCCGTCGGCGACCAGCTCCTGCATGCGCTCGAAGGAGTCGTCGGGGTACTCCGCGGGGTCGTTGGCGCTGATCCCGACGACGGAGACCTCGTCGTACTCGTCGGCGAGGCGGTTCAGTTCGTCGAACTTGGCCTTCGCGTACGGGCAGTGGTTGCACGTGAAGACCACGAGCAGAGCCTCGTCGTCGGCGAAGTCTTCGAGCGTGTACGTCTCGCCGTCCGTCCCGGGTAGTTCGAAGTTCGGTGCTGCGTCGCCACGCTGGAGTACGTCGGCTTCGGAGTCGAGTGCGACCATCACCTGCCGGGTTCGGTCCGGTCGCGTATGAATCCTCGGAGCGACGCCGTCGCTGGGACTGTCACGTGGCCCTGTTCTCTGGCCTCAGAGTCCGTCCGTCGGTGTCGGGGTCGCCAGTGTTCCGAACGCCTCGGCCGCCGCGAACGCCTCGCTGTCGGCCGCGACCGAGTACACCGGATCCTGACCGTCGCGTTCGTGCTTCGTCAAGAGGCCGAGATCACAGATCGCATCGAGGGTGCCGTTCAGGTAGAGCGACTTCAGCGCCACACCCGTCCGGTCGCTCAGTTCGGTCTTCGTGAACGTCTCGTCAGCGTCGAGTTCGAGGAGCGTGTCGACCACCGCCGCGGCGTCGTCGTGGTCGGCGATCACGTGCCAAGCGGAGTTCCCACTGTCGCGGTCGTGCATACCCCAGGGTAGTACCGGACCGAGTTAAGCGTGTACACCGCGGCGGTGTGTGAGGGGGAACCAGAGGGTAGCAACGCTTTAGTCTGCGCCGGAGTGGGTGTAGGTATGAGCAACCGTGGCGACGTACTGGCGGTCCTTCGCGAGAACGCCCGCTACACGACCGAAGACATCGCTCGCCAGACCGGGCTGAGCGAGGCCGAAGTCGAGACGACCATCGACGACCTCGAAAGCGAGGGCGTGATCATGGGCTACACCGCCATCGTGGACTGGGGGGCCGTCGACGGCGGCGACGAGCCGATCCGGGCGACGGTGGAACTGAACGTCACGCTGGATCGCGAGACCAGCTATTCGGACATCGCCGACCGGATCGCCAAGTTCCCCGAAGTCCGGTCGCTACGCCTGATTAGCGGCGACTACGACTTCGACATGCTGGTCGAAGGCGACTCGATGAGCGAAGTGTCGCACTTCATCAGCGACAAGGTCGCACCGATTCCGGAGATCACCCAGACGGTGACCCACTACATCATGGAGTCGTACAAGGAACAGGGCATCGAGTTCGGTGATGGGTCCGAGGACGACCGACTCTCGATCTCACCATGACGTTCGAGCCGGCAGACCGCGTCGACCAGGTGCCGCCGTCGGGCATCCGCCGGTTCTTCGAACTGGCCGAGGAGATGGACGACATAATCTCGCTTGGCGTCGGGGAACCGGACTTCTCGACGCCGTGGCATGCCCGTGAGGCCGCGATCACGTCGCTCGAACAGGGCAAGACCTCCTACACCGCCAACCGTGGCAAGCGCGAACTCCGAGAGCGGATCGCCGACGACGTGCGCGAGCGGTACGACCTCGATTACGACCCGGACGAAGAGATCCTGGTGACGACAGGCGCGAGCGAGGGTGTCGACCTCGCCTTCCGAGCGCTCCTCAACCCGGGCGACCGGGTCGCGATCGCCCAGCCGTGTTACGTCTCGTACGTGCCGGGCGTCACCTTCGCCGGTGGCGAGGTCGTCGACGTGCCCACGCGCGTCGAAGACGACTTCAAACTGACTCGCGAGGTGCTAGAGGAGAGTGGCGCGGCCGACGCCGACGCGCTCGTCATGTGTTACCCGAACAATCCCACCGGGGCGACGATGACCGGCGAGGAACTCGAACCGATCGCCGAGTTCGCCCGGGAACACGACCTGCTGGTGTTCTCAGACGAAATCTACTCGGAACTGTCCTACGAGCACGAGCACACCTCCATCGCGACGCTGCCGGGGATGCGCGAGCGCACGGTCGTGTTCAACGGCTTCTCGAAGGCCTACGCGATGACCGGCCTGCGACTGGGCTACGCGCTCGCGCCGCCGGAGGCGATCACGCCGATGAACCGGGTCCACCAGTACACGATGCTGTCGGCCCCGACGACCCCGCAGTACGCCGCCATCGAGGCGCTTGACAACTGCGGCGACGAGGTCGCCGAGATGTGCGAGCAGTACGACCGCCGCCGGCAGTTCGTCCTCTCGCGGTTCGAGGAGATGGGCATCGATTGCTTCCCGGCGAAAGGGGCGTTCTACGCCTTCCCGAAGTGTCCGTGGGACGACGCAGACGCGTTCGCCGAGGCGCTACTTGAAGCGAAGGGCGTCGCGGTCGTGCCCGGCTCTGCCTTCGGCGTCGGTGGCGACGACCATCTCCGGGTGTCGTATGCGACCGGCATGAGCGAACTGAAAGAGGCGATGGACCGGATCGAAGCGTTCCTCGCCGAACAGGACGCGACGACGACCCAGTAAGCCGAACGTACTGGACGACGCCGATGATGGCGTAAAGCTTTTTCACCGTTAGGGGCAGATGAACTACAATGGCAATTGATGACACGGGGGGGAGTGGGTCGTCGGTCACTCGGGGGGAAGTGACCGAAGACCCACCGGCGACAGTCGGAGAGTACACGTGGGAGGACCTGCGCCGCGAACACCACACGGGTGGGCGCTTCGACCGAAGCGAGTATCTGGGCTTCAATCCGGCGGACATCGAGTCGGTCCTGACAGAGGCCGCCGGCAACGCCAAGACGCTGAAACAGCCCTTCGACGCCTACGTCGATCCCGAGGCGACGCCGGTGACGAAGGGTGTCTACACGTGGGAACACTTCAAGCAAGAGTACTACTACGAGGCCGACAGCACGCCACCGACCGACAGCGACGGCGAGAAGATCCAGTTCGATCCGACGGAGTATCTCGATTTCGAACCGGAAGCGGTCGAATCGGAACTGGCCGAGGCGAATGCCGTCGGCGAACTCGTCGAGAGCCTCGTCGACCAGCGAACCGTCGACGTCAATCCCGAACTCGACGAAGACGCTTTTTTCTCGACGCAGGACGGGCACACGACGGTCGTCAATCGGTACGATCTGGAAAAGGCCGTCCCACTGAAGAAGAAGACGCACTTCACCGAGATCGAACGCTACTGGGTAAACAAGCCCTACGCCTGTGTCATCATCTTCCACTCGCGCAAGGAAAACGAGAAGAAGTACTACGTTATCGAACCGTACCACAACGACATCGAGCACGACCTCAAGGAGTTCCTCTCTGGCAAACTGAAGACGGCGATCAAGTACTCCGAAGACGACGTGATCGTGCAGGGGTCCGAAGCCGACCGCGCCGACGTGATCCAACGCGAAGCGGAACAGTTGCTCAACCGCTACGATCTGTACGATGGCTCGGTAACGACGGAGGAACTCGGCGTCGTCGATCAGTTCAAGGACTTCCTCGGCATGGAGATCGAGCAACCGGAACCGGGGACCGGCCAGCTAGATGGGATCGCGGCCCGGCCCGAACCGGCCGTGATCGAAGACGACCCGAAACAGCTCTCGGAGTATCAGGTCGAGAAACTCCTGTACGTGCTCAAACGGGACTTCATCGGTTACCAGAAGATTGATCCCGTCAAACACGACATCAACGTCGAGGACATCTCCTGTGACGGCTACGACTCGCGGGTGTTCGTCTACCACACCGACTACGAGCAGATCATCTCGAACGTCGAACACGGCCGCGAGACGCTCGACGACTTCGTCGTCAAACTCGCCCAGCGCTCGGGCAAAGGTATCTCGAAGCGCCAGCCACAGGTCGACGCCACCCTGCCCGACGGCTCGCGTGCCCAGCTGACGCTCGGGCGGGAAGTCTCCGACCACGGGACCAACTACACGATCCGGCAGTTCAAGGACGTGCCCTTTACCCCGATCGACCTCATCAACTGGAACACCTTCTCACTCGACGAGATGGCCTTCCTCTGGCTCTGTATCGAGAACAACAAGAGCCTGATCTTCGCGGGCGGTACCGCATCCGGGAAGACCACCAGCCTGAACGCCGTCTCACTCTTCATTCCCTCGAACTCCAAGATCGTCTCCATCGAGGACACTCGCGAGGTCGAACTGCCCCAGCGAAACTGGGTCGCCAGCGTCACGCGCCCCTCCTTCGGTGACGACGACAAGGGTGACGTCGACGAGTTCGACCTGCTGGAGGCTGCACTGCGTCAACGGCCGGACTACATCGTGATGGGTGAGATCCGTGGTGAGGAGGGGCGTGTCCTCTTTCAGGTCATGTCGACGGGCCACACCACCTACACCACCTTCCACGCCGACTCCGTCGGTGAAGTCATCAAGCGCTTCACGACCGACCCGATCAACGTCTCGAAGACGCTCTTTACCGCGCTCGATCTGGTCTCGATCCAGACTCAGACCCGGGTCGACGGCAACAAGGTCCGCCGGAACAAGACCCTGACCGAGATCAACGAGTACTCCGCCGAGAACGACGAGATCAACGTTCGTGACGTGTACGAGTGGCGCGCAGAGACCGACGAGTACATCCAGATGGGCAACTCCAACACCTTAGAGGAGATCAAGTTCGACCGCGGGTGGACCCAGGAGAAACTCGACGAGGAACTGTTCAAGCGCAAGGTCGTGCTGGCCCACCTCATCGAAAACGGACTCAACACGTACACGCAGGTCGCCGCGACGATTCAGGCCTTCATCAACGATCCCAGTACGATCCTGACACTGATCGCGAACGACGAACTGGAGAACTCACTGGAGGACCTCCGGGAGATGGAGTCGGTCAAGATCGACATCGACGAGGCCAAAGAGGAGATGGTCCCGCGACCGGAGGCACCGCCGGAGATGCTGGACGAGACCGACGAGATTCTGGGCAATGCCGGGCCGCTGTTCAACAAGTATCAGGAACAGGAGACCCCGGACATCGTCTCGGCGCTGATGAGTGGGAACAGCGCACAGCAAGACCAGGAGGAGGAGGTGGACTTCGGACAGTTCGTCCCCAAGGCCGGTGCGGAGGCTGAGAGCGAATGAGTCTGGACACCCGTGACGGCCAGCAACTCGGCGCGGGGACGCTGGGCGACACCTTCTATCCACTGTTCCAGTGGCTGTTCAACGAGGACGGCGACTTCGTCAGGAACGTCGAGAAAAAACTCGCGCAGGCCCGGATGGCCGACAACGTCGAGATGTTTCTGGCCCGCGCGCTCGCCATCGGCGTCATCTCCGGGATCGCGCTGTGGGCAGTCGGGACGTTCGTAGGCTATCTGGGCGTGAGCTTCCTGTTCGGTGGCCCCAGTGCCGAGGCGCCGACGATCATCGGCATTCGCGTCTCCGAACAGGTGTCGGCCATCCTCGATGTGATCAAGATCCCGCTGTTGATCCTCGTCACCGGTGTCGTCTTCGGTGCGATCGGCTTTGCGATCGGGTTTGGATCGCTCGTCTCGATCCCGTACTTCCGGGCCAACGCCCGCGAACGCGAGGTCAACGTCCTGCTGTCGGATTCGATCTCGTTTATGTACGCGCTCTCCGTGGGCGGGCTGAACCAACTCGAAATCCTGCAAGCGATGGCGAAGGCGGACGACACCTACGGCGAGTGTGCCAAGGAGTTCCAGTCGATCGTCCTCGAAACGGAGTACTTCGACACGGACTACCGGACGGCGATCCGCAATCAGGCACTGGAGACGCCGTCGGACGAGCTGTCGCAGTTCCTCACCGACATGCTGTCGATCATCAACTCCGGCGGTGACATGACCTCCTTCCTCGAAGACCAGAAGGAAAAGCACATGCGCACCGCAAAGCAGGAACAGCAGAAGATGCTCGACACCCTCGAACTGTTCGGGGAGATGTACATGACGCTGTCGCTGTTTCCCCTGTTGTTGATCATTATCCTCGTCATCATGTCGATGATGGGCAATGCACAGGACCGCCTGCTGTATGGTACGGTGTACGGGCTGATCCCGCTGACCGGTGCCGGCTTCCTCGTGCTCGTCTCGACGGTGACCCAGGACACCATCGGCGACGGCTACTTGCGCCCCGACAGTGCCGAGGACGACTTCGTCGTCGACGACGGACTCGGCTTCCTGAATCTGGGCCTGATCGAGAACTACACCGGCCAGTACAGCGTCTTCGACCGGATCAAGAGCCGCGAGGGGACCTACGAGTTCATGCAGGTGCTCAAACGGCCGGACCTGTTCTTCCGTGACCACCCACTGCTGGTGCTCGGGGTCACGATGCCCTTTACCATCGTCGCGCTGCTGTTGATGGTCGTCCTGTTCCGTGTCCCGACGACGCTCGATGCGATGATCGCCAGACCGGTCTGGGGGACGCTCGTGTGGGTGTACGTTCCGCTGTACATCAATCTCTTGCCGCTCGCGGTCTTCTACGAGTGGAACGTCCGCTCTCGAAAGACGATCATCGGCAGTCTCTCGGAGAACCTCAGGAAGCTGGCAAGTGCGAACGACACCGGGATGACGCTGCTCGAATCCGTCCAGGTCGTCTCCTCGACCTCCGCCGGGAAACTCTCCGAGGAGTTCGAGATCATGCACGCCAAGGTGAACTACGGGACCAGCCTCAAAGACGCGCTGCGGGAGTTCAACAACAAGTACCACGTCCCGCGGCTGGCCCGCACCGTGAAGCTCATCAGCGAGGCACAGGAGGCCTCCAGCCAGATTCAGGACGTGCTGTCGACGGCTGCACAGGCCTCGGAGAATCAGGACGACATCGACCGCGAGCGTATCGCCCGGACGCGGATGCAGGTCGTCATCATCCTCATGACGTACCTGACGCTGCTTGGCGTGATGGCACTGCTGAAGACGCAGTTCCTCGACGTGATGGGTGGCCTGTCGAGTGCGGCGTCCGGGGCCGGCGGATCGGCCGCGACCGGCGGACAGAGCTTCGGGGGCAACGTCGACCCGCAACTGCTCTCCTTGCTCTTCTTCCATGCGGTCACGCTGCAGGCGCTGCTATCCTCGTTTATCGCGGGGTACATCCGTGACGTGAACCTCCTCTCGGGCGTGAAGTTCGCCGTGATCTTGCCGACCATCGCGCTGATCACGTGGATCGTCATCGGCGGTGGGGCCTGACGACTCTTCTTCGGATAGACTCACTGTTGGACGGGCCTCGACTGGCTCACTGCTCGATATCGGCCAAAAAGTTAATGATACTCCATGGGTGGTGCAATGCAATCCGAACACAGTCGTTGGGTGTACGACAGTGATCCACTGTCTCGGATCGGGTATGTTGGGACCGAAACACAGCCCTGAACGGGCACAGCACAGCGCCAGCAGTACGAGCCTCTGGGCTGACGATCGGGGTCAGACCTTGCAGGACTACGTACTCGGAGTCAGTCTCTTTCTGGTGACGGTCCTGATCGTCGTCGGGACGATCCTGCCGACAGTGACGGCACCGTTCGAGCAGGACATCGGCGGTGAGAAGATATCACAGGCCGACCGGGTCGCCGAGACCATCGTCACGAACACCTCCGTGGGGGCCGAGACGAACCGATTGAACGTCACGCTCGTCGAGACCATCGTCGGGAAGGACACCGCGGCACTCAGGGCGCGCTTCGGACTCCCGGAAACGTCGTGGGTCAACGTCACCGTCGTACCACTCGACGGGAACGGGCTGCATCGAAGCGCGAGTGGGACCGTCCTCGCGACCGACGCCGATCCTGCCGGCAGCGACACGGCGGCCAGCGCACGGATCGTCACGCTCAGCGACGATAGCTGTTCGACCGCTTGCCGACTGGTGGTGAAAGTATGGTGACCCGCCGCGGTGGTGATCGCGGGCAAGCGTACACGCTCGAATCGATCGCCGGTGCTGTGATCGTCCTGACGGCCGTCCTCTTTGCGCTCCAGTCGATCATCATCACCCCGACCACGTCGAGCGCGGTCGACCCGGAGGTGCGCGACGAACTGACCCAACAGGCCGACGACGTGCTGATCATCACGGCGAACAACGCAACGACGGATCTGTCGTGGTTCGTCCGGTACTGGGACGAGAGCCGACGGACCTTCGCCGGCAGGCAGGCGGTCAACCCACGCGTGGGGTACGGGGACAACGCGCCACCGGGTGCCATCGGAACGATACTCAACGAGACGTTCGCCCAGCGGGGCCACACGTACAACGTCGAACTGTACTATCGCGGCCGAAACGTCTCGGACGGGCACGGTCGCATCCCGGCCGTCTACCGCGGCCGTCCGGGTGAGGGGGCCGTCGTCGCGAGTCAGACGGTGACGCTGTACGACAATCAGACGCTGACTGCACCGCGGGCGAGTACTGCCGAACTCTGGGAGTACAGCCCCAACGCTTCCAACAATCAGGACGGCTACTACCCGGTCCCGAACGCCGTCGACGGTCCCGTCTACAACATCGTGGAGGTGCGCATCACCGTATGGTGAGCGCGCGTCCGCAGTCGGCCGGGGAGCGAGGGCAGCTCATCTTGATCGGCGCGGTCACCCTCGCGTTGCTCATCATCGGGATCGCACTCGTCGTCAACACGGTTCTGTTCACCGAGAATCTGCAGACGGATGCGACGACGACCACGCTGGACGAGTCCAGTTCGGTCGACGCCGAACTACAGGAGGGCGTGCGTTCGACGACCCTCCGCGTCAATCATCGCGCACGAAATCAGACTGCCTCGACAGTCGATACGTGGGTCGAGCGAAACGTCACCCAGTACGGGGCACTGATGAGCGAGGCACAGGTCGACGCCAACAGGCTCTCGGTCACCGTCGACTACGACGACACCGCGAGCGAGCGGGGGACCCGCATCGTCCAGAGCGGGAACGGCAGCTACGAGAGTCCCAGTGGTGCGCCCGACTGGGACCCGGTTCCCGACGGCGAACACGCCATCGGCTGGGTCGTGCTCAACGTTAATGCGTCGAGTTCGGCCGACGGACCGTTCTTCCTGAACGCCTCGAACCCGTCGGGCGAGACGCTGAACGTCTCGATCAACAGGACCGATTCGACGACGTTCAACGTCACGACGACGACGAGTCTCGGCCCGTCGACGACGGTTGCCTGTGACACACAGGGTGGGCGGCTCCTGTTGAACGTCCACACTGGCCGGTCGTTCACCGACGACGACTGTGTCTTTACGGGCACCAGAGCGGTCGGCAACGTCTCACGGATCCACTTCGAGAACGGCGACCGTCTCGCTGGCAAGTACGCCATCGTCGCCAACGATTCGAGTGCCGTCCCCGCGACCGTAGACGACTGTGAATCGTCGCCAACACCGCTGAGCCGACCGTGTTCGGTGCCGGTCGTCTGGACGGCGAACGTCACGACGGCCATCACCGGCGACGGATTCACGTACTCGAACGAGCACGACGTTGCGGTGTACCAACCGAGTGACTAGCCATGTATGGACACTTCACCGACGACGACCGAGCGAATATCAGCCCGCTGAGCCACGCCCTGACCATCGCGATCACGACCATCCTCGTCGTCGGACTCACGGTGGGTGCGTCGGGCCTCCTGCAGAGCGAGCGCGACGCGGCGACCCGGGAAGACCTGCGAACGATCGGGAATCGACTGGCGAGCGAACTCGCTCACGTCGACCAGCTGGCAAAGCGTGGCGGGGACGCGACGATCCAGTCGGATCACCCCGCGCGTGTCGCCGGCAGTCGGTACGCCGTCGCGTTGCGCCATGGATCGGCGTGTGATCGCACTCGGATCGACACCGAGACGTGTCTGCGTCTGTCGGTCGAAAACGACGACGTGACCGAGTACGTCCCCGTGCGGAACGACTCGAACGTCGCGCTCGATGCGAGTACGAGCGGCCACTTCGTGTTGTCGGCTGTCCCGGATTCCGGCAGTTCGTCCAGCCGTACCGATGTCGTGATGCGTGACCTGAGTTCCCGCGTCGGCATCGGTGAAGATGTCACCAGAAACGGTGCGGTCATCGGCGGGACGCTGGGGAGCCAGCCCCCTATCGCGAACTTCGATTTCTCACCTGCGTCCCCGCAAGATGGTCAACAGGTCCGGTTCGACGCGAACTCCTCGCTCGATCCGGACGGCGACATCGTCCGCTACGAATGGGACTGGAACGGCGACGGCGTGTACGACGAACAGACCGGCGACCCGGTGATCGACCACTCGCTCGATGCCGGTGGACACAACGTCACGCTCCGCGTCGTCGACGACGATGGCACGAGCAGCAATCTGACTCGCTTTATCGACGTGTCGGGGCTGGTCTACAACGACGACATCGACACCGGCGCGGACAGCAACGACGTGACGTTTTCGGTGACCAATAACTTCGACGAGGCTGTCGAGATCACGCACGTCCTCGTCGATCCCGCTGACAGTTCGATCGACAGTGTCGACGAGCGGACATCCGAACACGAGATCGAACTCGATGGCCCTGACGATTCCGGATACGAAGAGGTGGACTACGGCTTCGACCTCTACACTGACGGCCGCATCAGGGAACTCGAGGACCCACTCTCGCTGGACGACGGCGATACGGCGACCGTCGAAATCATCGGGTTCCGAGACGAGGACGGCGACGCCGTCGATATGAACGGCGAGGAGATCAGATTCGGTCTCAAGTACGATATCGGTGACCGGACGAACTCCTCGCGATTTACCGACGTCGTCGGGAGTCCGTCGCTGTCGAACTACCACCTCGTCGATACCGGCGGTGACGTGGCACTCCGATTCGACTCGACGCACACGCTCACGACCATCGACGTGACCTACGGCGGCGACGAGAGTGGCACGCTCGACGAAAGCGACTTCACACGAACTGGGACGACCTACGAGGCGACGCTGCCCAACACCGACTCGCCCGGTCTCTACTGGGCGAAGATGACGGACGCCGAGACGGGAGCGGCGACAGCCGCGGGGCTTCCGCGCAACGACTCGATCACGATCACCGACCCGAGTGGGCCGTACATCTGGATCGACAAAGCGGACTGGGACGGCATCACCGACTCGCGTGGCGTCGTCCACGCCGACTTCGGGGCTCACGACTCGGACCACGTCGAACTGGGCTATTCACCCTTCGACGAGGGCGGGAACGGTCTCGTCGGCTACTGGCCCCTCGACGATCCCAGCGTCGCCAGGGAGATCTCCGGTGTCGGCAACGACGGCGTCGTCCACGGCGATCCGACGAAGGCAAACCTCGGGGTCGGACACAGCAGCGCCTACGCATTCGACGGCGACGACGATTACGTCCAGATTCCGGACTACGACGAACTGGAGGTCAGCGACGACGGCGCGGTCACAGTTTCGGCGTGGGTGTACCTCGACGGCAGCCAGAACACCCGTGCCCTCTTCCAGCACTCGGATACGTCGTACAATCTCCAGATCGAGGACAGTCAGGAGGCGTCCTTTACCATCTACGACGGGAACTGGAAGGACGCGAATGCGGTCATCAGCACCCACCAGTGGGTGCACCTCACTGGCGTGTACGAGGAAGGCAGCGGTGAGATATCGCTGTTCACGGACGGCAACGATGTCGCGGACGGAACCGCGAGCACGGTCGACTCCGGCGGCATCGTCGACGCCGGGATCGCGGAGAACGTCGACAAGAACGGCCGTCACCTGCGCGGACAGATGGACGAAGTCAGGGTGTACAACCGCGCGCTCTCGCCGGACGAGATAGAGAACCTATCGCGGACGCCCTATCAGGGGAACCTCACGACGGGCTGGAAGAGCGGTCCCAAGATCAATCAGGAACACGTCGAACTCAACTGGGACGCCGACGTGGACCCCGGCGAGGTCGTCTACGTCTGGGTCGAGGGCAAACAGACTGCCAGCGGTAAAACCGAAGTCAGTGCGCCGATCCGTATCGACACAAACGATCCTGCACAGGGATCGGAAAGCGTGCTCGGTCTGGAAAGTCTCGGCAACGCCGATCAGTTCCGCCTCAAAGTGCAACTCGATTCGAGGAATATCACCGGCTCGCCCAGAGTCGATTCACTCGCACTGGAGGATTCGTCGTGATGAACGACCGTGCGGTCAGCCAGTCGATCGGCTTCGTGTTGACGTTCTCGATCATCATCGCCTCGGTGGGGCTCGTGTCGGTGATCGGCTACGACCAGATCGAAGCGGCGCGAGACAACGAGCAGGCCAACAACGCCGAACGCGCGTTCCTGCTGATCGGGCAGAATTTAGACGAGATCGAACGCGGTGGGTCACCGGCACGCCGCGGTGAACTCGATCTCGCGAGCGGGAACCTCGACGTGCTGCCCGCGAGCCAGTCCGCCATTTGGGTCCAGATCAGCGACGAGAGCGGTCCGACGGCCGATTACGACCGCACCTTCGCGATGCGCGGGCTTCGGTTCAGTACCGACGAGACGACCGTCGTCTACGAGGGTGGCAGCGTCATCCGGGACGACAAGCCCGGTATCACCGTTCAGGACGGGCCGACACTGGTCTGTACCGACGACACCGCCATGGTGTCGGTCGTGACGATCGAGGGCGAACAGAACCGTCAGCTGGGCAGCGGAACCGTGTCGATGACTGTCCGAAAGAACACGACCTCGATCGAGTTCCCGCGCAATCGGACCGGCGTCAACAGCACCGAGGGCCGTGCGACCGTCGCCGTCACCGTCGACTCGGAGTACGACGAGGGCTGGCAACGGCATCTCTCGGAACACGACCACTGGGACCGGGACGGCACGAATCGGTTCGTCTGTGACGGACCGAGCGGCGGCGGCGTCTCCGAGTACCACCTCGTCCACACGCGGATCAACGTCACGTTCACGCGATAGTCGACTGACCGCACGCCGGTCCGTACAGGGAGTGTCGCTCTGCTCGGCCCCGCCCGTCGTCCACTGCGATTCCGCCCCGCCTCCCGGTCTACGGACCGCGTTCTACAGAAGCAGGCGACCGTCACCCGGTGACGTTGATAGTGTTGACACGGACGTTCATCACGCCCGTCGACCGGGCATCGGACTCGGCGAGTCCGATCTCGTACAGCATGAGCAACCGATTGTTACCCTCCGCACTGTCGGGGAGGTCGTACCACACGAGCGCTTGATTGCTCTTGAGATCGAGGTGCCCGAACTTCGGTCCCGGCGCACCACTCGGAGTGGTCGTACTGTTGACCGAGATATCGTCGTACTCGGCGAACGTCTCGTTGATGTCGTCTTGCCACCACGCCCGTTGCTGGGTCATGATGTGACTGATGTCGTCGCCATCCCGGTAGATCCCCGAGGGCGAGATCGTGGTGTTCATCGAGACCTCCGAACAGCGCGCGACTCGGTAGACCGTCCCGGCGTGTGAGCGCCGCCGGCCCGTGTCGACGACCTCGTCACAGTCGTAGTCGTACGCCTCCATCTCGACGGTGTCGCCCCCGCTGACGGAGAAGGTGTGACTGAACTGTGATTCGGCCGTCGGATCGTTGATGTTCGCGAAGTCCTGTCCGTTGACCTGCACTGTCGCGATCCGGTCGACGTTGCCCGCCGCCTGCGGTGCGTACACCTGTGACGGCGAGTCGTATCTGGTCGAGATGGGGGCGCGCGTGATCGCTTGCGTCCGCGAGACGGCTCGTCGGATGTCGTCGAAGATCGTCGAGAGTTCGTTCGCATTCGTCGCTTGGTAGTACTTGCCGTTGCCGACTTCTGCGACTTCTTTGAGGAATGCCTCGTCGATTTTGTCGTCTTCCCCGTAGCCGATCGTGTACACTTTGACGCCGTTGGCAGCAGCGTTAGTGGCATTATCCAGTGCCCATCTGTTCAGTTGACAGTCGTCCGGATCATTGTCGTTGTCACACTGGCTCTCACCGGGATTTTCGTTGTTGATATCGTCGTTTTCACCGTCGGTCAGCAGGATCATGACGCGCTCTTTGCTCTCGTCGCTTTGCAGGTCGAAGATGTTGTTTGCGTACACCATCCCGGCGTCTGAATGCGTGCCGCCCACAGGATGGTCAGGAACCAGTTCGATACTCCCGTTGACCCCCTCCATCGAAAAGTCCGAACTGAGATACTCAATCGTATTCGGCGTCACTCTGTACCGTGCCGAGGTGTCATACGACACGACACCGCCTCGGTCTTTCGAACTGTTCATTCCGTCCACGAACTGCCGTGCAGCGTCTTGTGCAGCTTCTGACTTTGTACCACTGAATCCCGTTGCTGGATTGATCATTGACCCCGATTCGTCGAGCACGAACACCACGTCCATCCCGCGCCGTGGCATCTCGGCGTCGGCTTCGACCTTGGTGATGTTGCCGATGTGGAGGCTGCCACGCTGGAGTGGGCGCGCCGAGACAGCGTAGACGTTGCCGGCGTCCTTGTCGACGGTGATCTTCTCGTTGGTCACCGTGACCGTGTTGTACGCGCTGCTGGTGAGATTGACGACGTTGTTGGCCGAGTCGTTGACGCGTTCGGGCAGGTCCGCCTGTTCGAGGTGGGCGACGACGGTCTGATTGCTCGCGTGGTCGGTCGTCGAGACGCCGAACTCGCTTTCGATGTACTCTCCCCAGGCCCGGTAGAACGTGCTCTGGACCGAGATGGTCACGTTGTCGGGCCGGGTACACGCACCCTGTATCAACTGTCGTGATAGCTGTGCGCTGCGGGAATCAGAGCGTGCTTCCTGCAGACGTGCGACGTTCGCTTCCTGATCGAGGTTCCCGGTGATGTTGATAATCTCGATGTCGATGGTCCCTGCACGGTACGTGACCGACGGCGCGGAGAGCATCGAACTCCCCTCCGACGCGGGTGCGCGCTCCCAGACGCCACCACCCTCGTAGGCGACCGTCCGGCCGTTGTCGTTTTCGAACCGGACCGAACTCATGGTGATGTTGGCCGAACACTGTGGATTCCCGTTTACCGTGACGTTGAACTGCCCCTGCGATCTGACGGTGAAATCTTTCGGATTCGTCGACCCGAGGTCGAACGTCGTCCGGGGATTGTCACTCGACGAGGTCAGCGAGGAGAGCCGGGAGTCCAGTTCCTGCAGGATCGTGTTCGCCTGCCTGTTGTCACTCTGATCCCGGACCTGATCTAAGCTGTTGCTGCCCAGCACGACGACGACGAGCGAACCAGTGATCACGATACCGATCAACAGGACCGCGCCCAGCACCTGTGACGCCCCGCGATCGTCGAATACAGACACCACTAGTCGATCACCCGCATGTTACCCAGACACACTGTTCCGTAGAAACTACCAGCACCTACAAAAATACTGGGACTGTTTCGGCAACTGTGTTCCGCCGCTAGAGCCGGTGGTACGGCCGGTGACAGCAATGACGATCAGACACTGGATCGGTCACGCGACGCTCCGCCGTCCCGACGACGGACGGTATCGGTTCGATTCCGCGATGTCACTTGCGCAGGAACACATTCTCAAAGAGAGGGGTTGGTTCCGATGGGACCACCTTCGGGGGTCGGAACCGAGGTCATATCGAGGCCACCTTGGGAGTCTGTGCCCTCGACATGAACACACCCACGACTCACCGATTTAATGGTTACGATCTTTGAATATCCGGTGTGCGAACATATTCTCCTCGGCAGATATCGACAGAGAGGGAAAGATTGATTGGGTGTGTCGTTAGAAATTAATGGAAGTCCGGGTGGGACCGGACAGTATGGGTGAGAAACGTGGCTAAACAGTCGTCAGGTGAACACGAGGTCGATACGAGCCCCGTGGCTGATACTGTCGGCTGTCACTTCGTGCAGCGATTCACCACCCCTGGGTGGCGAAATAATTTACAGATTGACAGCCGCCAGTATGACGAGCGAGGACAGGTCAACTTCGATTTCACCATCGGGGTGAGTATCCTCGTGCTCGCGGTCCTGTTCGCAGTGACCATTACCCCTGCAGTTCTGGGCACCGAGACGGTCGACCGCACGGGATCGAACGCTGTCGCGGCCGACCGCGTCGGAAGCTGGCTGACCAGTGGTGCCCTCGGTGGCGGTGAGACGACGACGATCGCGACGGAGCGCTGTCTGGCACGGCTCCTCGGCGAGAGTGTGCCGGACGCAGGCTGTGGATTCAGCGGCTCGACACTCGCCGAGCGCGTACCGATCGACGACCGCTTGATCAACGTGACGGTCGAACGCGCCGGCACGCGCCAGTGCTGGGACGGACTGCGTGCGGGCATCGTCGATCAGTCGGGAAGCTGTACGTGGCTCGCGGCCGGTCCGTCGGCCGAACAGGGTGAGGCCGGGGCGACTGCCCGACGATCGCTGACTGTTGGTCAGGAAGCGGTGACAGTGACGGTCAGGGTGTGGTAACGTGACCGAACGAGCACAGGTGTACACGCTGGAAGGAATCTTCGCGGCTTTGATCGTCGTCCTGAGCGTCCTGTTCGTCCTCCAGACCAGCGGGGGCGTGGCGGGATCCGGTGCCATCGCCGACACCGGTCGAGACAGCAACTACGTCCGACAGGTCGTCTCGGGACTCGACGACGCGGCGCTCCGAACGGCAGCGCTGTCGTGGACGGAAGAAGATGGCTTTCACTGCTCGCCCAGCGGAACGCTGTTCTACGCCGGTGGAACGGACCTGAGCACGTGCTCGCTCTCGGCCGGCGACCCTCACAGTGGTGCCGTCCCGCCGAACGCTCTGGGTACGGTACTCGGGTCGGCTTTCGACGAGCAGTACCGCTTCAACGTGGTCGTCCGCTACAACGTTAGTGGGACCGTCCAGCGCCAGCGGATGGTCTTTCAGGGCCAGCCCGGGAGTGGGGCCGTCAGAGCGCGAACGACCATCCTCCTCGAAAACGACGACGAATTTCACGACGCGAGCGGGCATCCGAGCGGCACGCGACTCTCCGATGCACCCGACAGGCTCTACGCGCCGCCCAGTGACGGGGACGCGACCGACGACGACCCGTACAATCTCCTCTCGGTGGAGGTGATCGTGTGGCGTCCATGAGCGACCGCGGGCAGGTACTCCTGCTCGGTGCCATCGTGATCGCGGTGACTATCGTGACGCTCTCTATCGTGTTGAGCGGGGGACTCCACAACGCGACCATCGCGGGGACGGCTATCACAGATGTTGGCGGCGACGAGACCCGTTCGGTGCTCGTCGACGTTCGCGACGACGGCGCGACCGTCCTCGGGTCGGCAGTCGAGCAGCATCCGTCGAACGTCGCCAGACAGGAGAGCGCGATCGATGCGAACGTCTCGGCCCTCGACGGCTACTATCGGCGCTACTACGCGAATCAGGACGCGGCGATCGGTCTCGACCTCGACAACATCGAACGCGGCACCGTCGTCACACAGGCGAGTGGCCCGTTCGCCTATGATAGCAACGGTGACGGCGCACGCGACACAGAGGACTGGTCGATCACGGACGGCCAACAGCGGGTCAGAAACGCCTCGGTCACGGTCGACGGTGGGTCTGGCGGCACGACCGAACTCGTCTTCGACGACGGCACCGACCAGTACACGATCCAACTCGACGATACCGGCCGCGTCGCCGTCGTCTGGCCCAGCGGGACGACCGTGTGCCAGTCCAGCGGGAGTCTCCCCGTCCGGGTCAACATCTCCAACGCCTCGGTCAGTGGGGATCACTGTGGCGCGCTGGCGTTTGGTAGCGCGCTCGAAGCGCCCTACGAGGTCCACGTTCGAAACGGCGATGCGATCACCGGCTCCTATCACTTGACGACCGAGGACAGCGCACGCGGGTCGACGACGACACAGCGGGTGTACGCGGCCGAGATCTCCGTTTCGTATCGCACGGCCACAGTCGAGTACGACGGCACCGTCAGGACGGCACCGGGTGAGATCGGATGAACGACCGCGGCGTCTCCTCGACGGTCGAGTTCGTCCTCACGCTGACGCTTGCGACCGCTCTGATGGGCGCGCTGATCGTCGGCGCGACGAACATGGCCGAACGCCAGCAGGCCGCCGGAACCGAAGAACAGATGCACATCGTCGGTCAGCACGTCGCCGGCAGCATCGAGTCGGCAGATCGGCTGCTCGCGACTGCAAGTACCACGTCGACACTCGTCGTCGAACACGACCTGCCCAAACGGCTCGTCAACGCCAGATACACGATCGAAGTCACGCCGTCGGCCGTCCTGATCACCTCCGGGGCCGTGGATCGTTCGGCCCGCGTCGAGTTCGACACCGAAACCGCGGTCACGCCGACGGCCGTCAACGGCGGCGACATCGTGGTCACGACATCCGGGGGCCAACTGGTGATCGAACGTGCGTGAGGATCGCGCGGTCAGTTCGGTGCTTGGCTACGTGCTTATCTTCGCGGTCATCTTACTCTCGATCACGGCGACGTTCACCTTCGGTCTGGATGCGCTGACCCACGCCCGCGATAGCACGGTACAGGAGAACGCCCGCACGTCGATGCAGTCGCTGGCGACGGCGATCGAAGAACTCAGAGCGTCGAACACGACCGCCCGCGACATCCGTCTTCGGACCGGTCCCGGCACGCTCGAAAGCGGCGCAGAGACGACACTGACGGTCGATATCGACGGCTCCCAGACCCTGCAGACCACGTTCCGCCCGATCCGCTACCGATACGAGGACCAGCAGATCGTCTACGAAGCCGGCGGCCTGGCCCAGACGACCGGCGACAGCGGCGTCATGGTCGACCGACCGCCGTTCGTGTTCGAGGACGACACCGTCCTCGTGACGCCGACCACGACCACGCCGATCCAGCGTGGGAGTACCAGCGCACGCGCCGTGACGACGACGATCCGACGCAACAAGACACAGGCGACGCTCCTGACTGGCTCACACACGGTCGACGTCACGATCGAGACTCAGCCCCGACGGGCGGCGATCTGGCAGGAGACGCTCACGGCGATGCTCCCGCCGAGTGGCTCCTGTACCCGTGTCTCGTCGACGACGGTCTCCTGCTCGCTCACGACGAACGCCGACGCAACCGTCCTCGTCCGCGAGTTTCGCGTGAGCTACGCCTTCTCTAGCTGACCGCGTCCAGCTATCGAACCCCTGGCGAACGAAATATCTCCTCGCTCGGTGGCCCTACTCGTCTGCGACCGTCACTTCTCTCGTCGTCACGTCGAGATACGAGACGCTGTTCGGGCCACCGTCGGCCGCCCCCGGACCGCCCGGTGGGTTCAGGAGTGCCTCGTCGAAGTGGATCTCTACGTGGTTAGGTATTGTACCGGGTTCTCCGATGAGGGAACCATAGATGGTTGCTTTGTTCGCGATCGAGATGCTGGTCCCATCAGAACCGTAAATAACGCCGGTAAATGATACATCTTTGTTGAAATCGACTGTTCTCGATGATTTCATGAAGATCTGGACGTTCGGAGCGCGGTAGGTTCGACTCCCGCTTCGGTCCTTCGTGATGATCTGGTCGCCATCCCCCATCACGAAGTGGCCGCCGCCGTAAATTCGGACTGGATTGTCTCCGTGAACCTCAATCTGCCCGCTGTTTAGGTAGATACTTTGTTCGAGGTGATCGTGTGTTGGTGGATATGGCTTGTATCCGGCATACAGTTCGATAGGACCTTCCGTTGTGTTGAAAATGAGCTTCTCGCCAGACTGCAGAGAGATCCCAGCAGGGATGTAAAACTCGCTCGTATCGCTTGAACCGTTGAGAGCACAGGCAGGCGAACAACCAGACCCTTCGATATCGTCGATCGTCCCATCACCGGGGTTGTCGTTATCGCTCGACAGTGCGCTTTCTTTCGCATTAATTTCGGCATCTCTATCGGTCACTGACGGCAGCGATGGTGATTTCGGGGCAGGTGGCGATGCGGAATCTTTCTTCTGACCATCTACCTGCACAGGTGAACCCGTCTCGGTGATCGAGCCACCGGCGACCACGTCACCCGTCACCGTGGTGTGCATCCCAAGCTCGACATCGCCCTGCACGTAGAGCGATCCCTCGACTTTGACATTCTCGAACCTCGTCACGTCGCCACCGACATACACGTCGTCCTCGAAGAGCGCGCGCTTATTTGAGTTATCCCCTGAGGCGTCCAAATCGTCCGTCGTCGAGAAGATATCGCCGAATCTCATGTTCGTATCTGAAAGCTCTGTCGGATCGCCTGCACCAGGGGTTCCCCCGATTATTGTTTTCCCAGCGACACGTTCTTGCGTATTTCCACTATTGCCAGAACTGAAATCAGCACCCTCTGTGGCGGTCAGATCACCGTCGATGTAGACGTGATTCGACGGCTTGTACTCACCGTCGATGTAGACCGGTGCGTTCGTGCCACTACCCGGTGGGCCAGCGACGCCAGTCGACGAGTCGTAGCTATCCACGAACGCATGGTTCGAAAAAGACAATTCCCCGACATCACTCGTAACCACTGCACCGGGAGCCATCGGCGACGGGTCCGGCGGTCCAGACAGCGTGACCCGCGCCTCCGGCGTGCCGTCGCCGTCGAAGTCGCCGGTCGTCACCGTCCCCTCGGTCCGCTCGCGAAAGAGCGTCGCCCAGGCATCGGCGGCGCGACTCTCGACCGTGATCTCGACCGTGTCTCCGTGTTCGAGTGGGTTCGGGAGACTATTCGTCGGGAAGTGCTGTGCCCGAGCGCCGGTCTGGCGCACCGCGATGTCGTCACCGAACGAGCCGCGACTGTTCGACCCCGCTGCGACGACACGGGGCAGCGAGAGCCTGAGCGTCGGCGCGCCGTCGCGGTACTGGTACTGGAAGTCCGGCGGCGAGACCACGGTACTGCCGTCGCCACTCAGCCGGAAGATGCCTCCACCCTGATACAATAGCTGGCTGTTCGCTCCCTCGTAGACGACGGCACCGAGTTCCGTCTTCGACTCGGTGGTGCCCGCGCTGGCGTCGTCTACCGCGACCGTGACCATCCCCGCTGTCTCGTCGACGGCGACGATGTCGTTGTCTGTGCTCCCCGGGCCTGTGGTTGCACTCCCCTGCGCGAACGTCACTCGCTTCGTTCCGTCGCCGACACCGACGCTCTCGACCGACGACTGAAGCTCCTCCATCGTCGCGACGGCGCTCTGGTCGACGGTCGACGACTGCACGTCCTCGATCGCACTGCTGCCGATGACGACGACCGATCCCGACACCAGAATGACGATGGCGAGCAGCAAGACGACCCCGAGCACGCTGGACAGCCCTCTGTGGTCTCCCCCAGCCCCCATTTTATTTCACAGCTATACTAGATAATCGAGTGGCAAAATCTTTTCGGTGAAGATGATACACAAAGTCGGGAGCCACTGGGGCGTACCCGTAGCGACTCGCCAATCTAGGTCCTCCGCCCGTGAACGTGTTCTGGCAAAAGGTAGTGGACTCGCCGGGAGAACCGCTTTTTCCATTTCGCCGTCAGCCGCATTTGATTGACTGTACTTTTCGCTCTCCGCGTCTGTGTGTAGTCGGTCATGGTTTCGTGAGTGTCGGAATCGGTCATTTTAGTAGCTCTACTGCTAGCATCGTCGAGAAAGTCCCGTCGGCGCTCGGCGCCCTCGCTTCGCTCGTCGTAGTGCTGTTTGAGGACATCCACCGTCGCGTTCGACCGGTCGGAGACGACTTCCCCGATTCGCTTCCGGGCCGTCTTGTCTGGTTTCTGAGTGCGCGACATATCTGGATCGACTAGACGAATGGTAAGATCACTGGAGCGGGCGCGTGACTGAATGAATCATACTTTCGGTCAAAGTTACGATACCAGATGATTGCGTGTCTGAGACCAGCAATCAAAAGATGGGCGAACAGTGAACGAACTGGCTCTGTCAAATTCCTCAGTTGGGTATTGGCTTCGGAAGCAGTGCTGAATGCACAGCGCGAATGCTGGACAAACAGAATCTCCGATTCAGGTGCCGTATCGAATGTGTAGATTCCGAATACACCAGCCATGACGGAGTCAATATGATTAGGTCGCCAGTACACTACCAAGATCGATACGGGGCTATCCGAAGGACCTATAACCGCTTGTGTGACACCCTCGCTCCTCCGAGTGGTGGCGCCAACCGGTCCATAAACGGGAGTGATGAGCCACCCAAGCGAATAAGAATGTACAGTGAATATACATGTGTATGTCTGATGGAAAGCCAGATGTCGATGAAATAACCCAAGAGCAATTTAGTGTTTTAATCGGTGATGTTGAAGATTATAGCACGCTGGACGAATACGAATTGAAATCATTCTTTTCGAACATCTTGGTTGATGTAGCAGATGCTCTCGAACAAAACAGTGCTCGAGAAATGAATTCGTGGGGTGATGGCATTATTGCATTCTTTGATAGCCCAGTTAGTGCAGCAGAAGCTGCTTTTGAGATTCAAGATAGATTTAGGAATACTAACTGGGCAGAGATGAGAATGCCTAATCTTTCAATACGTCTTGCGCTCCATAGTGCGACCGGGTTCCTTGGCTACAATCCGATTAGAGAAACAGAAGGGGCAGTCGGGACCGATATTAACTTGACAGCTCGGATTGAGCCTATTGTTCCAGCAGATCATATATTTGGGACACAGCGCTTCAAAGATAGTCTTCCCCCTGACATTGAAGGGGGCACGATAGCATTTGATCAGCTCCATGAGCAGGAATTAGCAAAGGGGTGGGGAAGTGAACAATTGTATAATGTAAGACGTCCTAACCACCGAGAAATCAGGCCTGAAGAAATTACCGAAAAAATAAGCCAATCTGGAGAGAAAGGTGACCCCAGTGAATCGGAAGCGGTTATTTCCTTCTTGGACGGTACCGATCCTAAATTAAAACGGGATGCAATACAGATTCTCGGCTCTCGTGGAGATCAAGCAGCATTAGAAGCCCTTACCGAGACATTGCAGGCCGAAGATGAACACATTGCGGGTGTTAGGGCAGAAGCCGCAAAAAATCTGAACAATTTCGAAGATATTGTGACGGTAGAGTCCCTTTTGAAAGCAGTAGAAAATGATCCAGACAACCTTGTTGTTCACACTTCACTTGTGTCCCTACAACGACTCTCTAATAATCTGTCTCTCGAAGCTATCGAAATTCTCCAATCTGTTGCAAAAAATAGAGATGAACATACAGATGGTATAAGAGAAGCTGCCATTAGGGCGTTAGGACAGTCTGGAGAGGACAGAGCCGTGGATCCCCTCACAGATATCTTCTTGGACACAGAAAACAATCCAAGCTCACTCCGTGTCGCAGCGGTTGAGGCGATTTCGGGTATAGAAAACCCCGATGTGTATGATTCCCTAAGTGACGCTATGAAGGATCCTAATGAGGAGGTCCAAGAAGCGGTAATTTCACTTTTGGGTGGACTTGGAGAATTAAAGGCGATTTCAGATCTTGAACGAATACTCCTTGATGAGGAAGCATCCGAAAGTGTCAGATCGACCTCTGCGAAAGCATTAGCTCAAATTAGTTCTCCTGATGTTATCGATATTCTTATTGAAGCACTTCGATCGACGGAGTCTCCTCAATTGAAAGTAGGAGTGACTTCAGCCATTGGAGAAACTGGGATGAAGGGGATCAAAGCTTTGGATGAATTAGAGGCTCAACTTGTTGAACGGGATAAATATGCTGAAGAGATCAGAGGTGTATCTGCTGATGCAATCAATGAAATGAGCCAACCTCGATCAGTTGAAGCACTCATTGATGCAGCACAAAATGATCCTGCAATTGGTGTCAGAAGAGCTGCAACTGGTGCCTTAGCCAATATCGAATCACCACAGACAATTGATGGGCTAATACAACTTATCAATTCAGAGGATACGCCAGCTGATATCCGGCACGCTGCTGCTGTGTCACTTGGAGAACTTGAGCAAGTTGAGGCCATAGATGCTGTTGCTGAATTAATTGATGATCCTTCAGTTGAAGTGCAACGGGCTGCCATTCAGGCAGTATCACAGATAGGGGGTGAAAAAGCAATAAACGAATTAACAGAAGTAGTCACAACTGAGCACTACCCTATCGGTGTACGTGCAATGGCTGCTCAGCAACTTATGGATCATGAGCATCCCCGAGTCATTGCAACGTTAATTTCGGTGTTAGAAGAAGATACCACTGTCCGCGTCCGCCGAGTCGTAGCGATCGCTCTGGGTGAACTTCAGGTTTCGGATGCTACCGAGAAATTATCAGAGCTAGCCTGTGATAAAGAAATTGCACAGGACCTCCGGATTGCATGTTTATGGGCTCTTGGGAGGATTGCCAATCCCGCTGCCGAAGAGGACTTGAGTAAGGTTGCACAGGATGATGAAGAACCCTCGCGAATTTATAGAAGAGCGATCCAAGCACTCGGGAGCTTAGGGACAGCTACTGGAAAAGATACCTTGGAGAACATCGCGGAATCAGCGTCTGATGAACGAGCAATTCAGGCTCAAGACGTACTGGAACAGGGGCCAGAAGACGTACGTCAGGAACTTGGTGAGGAACTGTCAAACCCTCGGTAATGTGATGGATAGGGTACAGTTGGAGGTGGGATCGAAACCTTCTCAGAATGAACGGAAGTGGTAAGTCGAGAGTTTTCTATTCTGCTGAGAAATGAAGTAAGCCAGACGGTCAACAAAGCGCCCGGTATCACATGTCGACCGTACTGCCGTCGCGTACAATCAGACCGTATCGACAGAGGCTCTCGTAGCGACTGACTGCCTTCGATCGGATCTCACGATACGCTTCTCGGTTGCTATCTGGCATATTCGAGGCAAAGATAAGATGGTACATAGGCGGTCGTCACGTCCAGAGTGGAAGTGAAAGTGGTCAGTACTCTTCCTTCTTGCCGGCGTTATCCCGCTTGGTATCGACCTGCAGTAGACGGGTGCTGTGGCGCTGCCGGCGGTGTCGTCGCTGCGACATCGGTGTTTCAGCCACCGATTAGCGTCCTGTGGGTTTTCTACCTCGCGATCGCGTTCTTCTGGGCGATTCACGTGTGAGACGGACCGATCCGCCCGATACAGTGCCCCACTGTCACCACCGCCGACTGGAAGTGTCGCACGAACCTTGATTCACCTGGGGGTCGAACTACAGGTATGGTGGAGTTGACAGACGAACGACAGACCGTACTTCGGGCGCGTTCCCAGTTAGACCAGTGGACGAGAACTGCCCGAATGGAGGCGTACGCTGAACTGTTCGAAGGAGACGATCCCATTCTCTCCTCCAAAGAGGAGCAACTACTCGATATGCTTGACTCCGAACTGGAACGAGAAGGCGGCGACGGTATCTGGGGGACCGATCAGTACGGAATCCACACGGCGGGGCCCTCTGGTTCGGAGACTTCACTCGGAGTGGTCTGCGTGTACCACCCCCAGATCACCAAAGACTCCGTCCTTCGCGGAGCCGACGATCTCGACGACGAAACCGAAGAGCGGCTCAACGCTGCACTCTGGAACTACAGTGAGCGTGTGGCGACACTCATCGGAGCAAAACTCGACGAGTTCGTCCGAAAAACGCAGTGTGATTGATTGCCCAGATCATTGGCTCAGCGCTCGTTCTCCCTCGTAGGCGTCGAACCAGTCAGTGACGATCTGCTGGAGCGCCCCGGTCGTGCTCCCGAGGTTGAGCAGTTGATACCCGTTCGTCGCCTTCTCGTTGACATCGTCCATCCCGAATCCGAGACCGCCGACGGGAACACCTGCATCGACAGCGGTCGAACGAATGGTCTCGACGGCTCCCTGCACATCTGGATGATCGATCTCGCCGGGACAGCCCAGTGATACGGAGAGGTCGAGCGGGCCGATGAAGACGAAGCCCAGTTCCGGGACGTCCAGGATCGCGTCGAGATTCTCGACGGACGCTTCGGTTTCAATGGTCACGCCGACGGTCGTCTCCCGGTCCTCGGTGGCAATGTACTCATCGGCGAGCCCCCAGCGTCGGGCCCGGGGCGACCCGAGTCCCCGATCGCCCGGACTCCCGTCGTAGCGGAATCGAGCGGATTTGACCGCCTCACGGACCTCCGTCGCCGTTTCCACGCGGGGCAGAAAGACGTTCCTGACCCCGAGATCGAGAGCTTTCCGGACCAACGTTGGATCCGTGTCGGGGAGTCGAACGAGCAGTTCGAGGCCCGTCCGTTCGGCTGCGCGTAGGAGGTCCTCGATAAGATTCGCGTCCCACGGATCCGGTCCCCCATGTTCGAGATCGATCCAGACGAAGTCCAAGTCGAGTTCGCCGTAGAACTCCACGAGTGTGGGACTGTACGTGTTGTCAAGCAGTCCGAGCGCAACGCCTCCGTTCGCTAGCGTGGCAGAGAGGTCGTTTGTCGACGTGGGATGGACCATCGGTGTACCTTCGGGACCGAACGGCAAACATCTAGTGTACAGATCACCGCGGTCGTTTTGATAGCCACTCCTCGATTCACCCACCGAGCCACCAGCCGTAGAGTTGTTCCTGCTCGTCAACGTCAGGATGCTTCTTCGACTGGCCGTAGGTTTTCCCCTTGAGGAGTTGGCGTTCGACAGCGTTCGCGGCGAGTCGAAGCGCGTGGGACGCACCGTATCCCTCCCCGTCAGCAGTGAAGTACCCGCGGTCGGTGACCAGTCGAATCCGGGCCAGCACCAGCGGCACACCCCGGGTCTGTTCCGTGTGCTCTTGCAGTTCGACACTGGCCTTGATCACGCTCATCTCACCGTACTTCGAAGTCATGCGCTCGATCAACGCCGAGACGTCGTCGTAGCTCATCCCCTCCAGCAGGTCGTCCCCGAATATCTGTACGGTATTTTGCTCGTCGCGCTCCCAGGTGAGCGCCTCGATGACGTCGGTTTTCGTGATGATTCCGACTGGGGCGTCAGTGTCTTCGGTCGTGACGACGAGCGAGGAGATTGCCTGCTTGAACATCGTCTCGACGACCTCGTCTAGTGGTGTGCTCTGCTCGACCGTCACGACTGCATCGGACATCAGATCCTGGACCGGAAGATCGAGCATTCTGTCGATGTCGCCCTCGCGCGCACCGAACCCACCACGATTCTGCCCGCCGCCACTGCGGCCACCGAAGCCACTCGACGACCCACCTTGGCTCTTGGTGCCGCCCCGCGTAGTGAACTCGATGACGTCGTACAGACTCAACATTCCGACGAGGTCGTCGCCGTCGACGACTGGGAGATGGGCGATACCGGCTTCTCGAAGCATGTTGAGTGCTTTCCCGATCGTGGTCTCAGGAGACGCACTGATCAACTCAGCTGTGTAAGCGTCGTCGACGGTCGCCGCGTCGAGAAACGGACGCACAGCTTCGAGGACGGCATCGCCAGTCACCACGCCTACGACACGGTCGTCCCCGTCGAGTACGGGGAGGGTCTTGGCGTCGCTGCCGATCATAAGTCGCGCGACCTCGCGAACGTCTTCCGTGCGGTCGACAGTCGGGACGTGCTGTACCTGTGAACCGACCTTCGCGGACGGCTGATTGGACGAGGACGCTATCTGTCGGCGACTAACGACGCCGCGATACTCGTCGCCGTCTGTGATGACGACGGCATCGAGTTCTTGATTCTCGAACGCCCCGCCGACCTTCGAGAGCGGCGTGCCGATGTCGAACTCGGTGAACTTCGGGGAGAGGATCTCGGAGATATTCATGTGTGTCACTCTATTGAGAGGAGCGCGCCACTGTTATACTTGTTGCTCCATTGATATTCTAGGTGGCGCTTGGATTGCCCAATTCCTCGTGTTGTTCCACGTGCACCTCACTCGACGTTCGGAATCCCGCGTCGGCTCGTCGTTTTCGGTGACACCGCTGTTCTCCGAAGGCTCACGGGTCTGCACATCGTCGGTGGATCTGCCTTGCTCGACGAAGCATTGCAGTTTCCTCTAGCGAGTGAAAAGTAGGTGTGTGGCGTGCTCCGGGATCTTGCCGTCCGGGAAGCACATCTCGCAGCGGTCGTAGGTGTGGCGGATGCCGACCACGTCTCCCTCACCGAGATCGTTCTCGTCGAGCTGGCGGTCGATCTGGGAGTTCGACCACATCGCCACCACGTCGCCGATGCCGCAGGCCAGCTCGATCACCGTGGTGTCGTACTTGCCGCAGTTGGGCGTGCGGTCGCGAATCTCGCCGACCACGTCCTCGCCCGCGTCGAGTTCGATCCATTCACTGTCGTACTCGTCGTCCTGCGTGTTCGTGTCGACCGGTTCGAGATCGTCGAAGGATGGCGTCTCTTGGGTTGCCATACAGGAGAGAGTTCGCGAAGTGTTACTAGAAGGGTCCGTCAGCCAGAGTGAAAGTGATAAGACATCGGTGAAATACAGATGTCGACAAAGGAAGTTTCGAGTGTCAAAGACTATAAACCTGCCAAAGTGTCTAAAATCATGAACCGGATAGGCAGTCTTAGTACTCTGTTACCATCAGTGGATCTATCCTCAGATGAGATTCTACATAATAACAAGTTCAAAGCCGCGATCGCGGGCATCTTCACTGGGATATTGTGTGGGATATATGTAAATCTCCAATCACAGGTGCCGACCCTTTACTTTTCCACGTTGGCTACTGTACAGGGTTCGATATTTGGTATAATCGCAGCCATCTACATCTTAAGCCGTCAACTGGCTGCATCAGAATACACTCTTCATGCACTAACGACTTTTCAAAATGTATCTGAATACAAAGTCACAGTTTCTATTTTTTCTATATCAATATTTATCGATATTATTTCTGTCGGACTGATTGCTGACATTCATTCAAATCTCATCGTGCGTGTTGTTGCAGTGTCGTTGACATTGGGTTTAGGACTGTCTAGCTTCGCCTTATTATATTATATGAGGGATTCCTTTTTAAGCAATATTAATGTAGACGATATTCCTGAAAATGTTGAAGAAGGTGTGAATGAGGTAGACTGGAGAAAAGAGGTTACAAAAGAAGTCGGTATACCATTCTACCAGTTTTTTGAGACTACAAGATCTGCTATTAGAAACGATGACCGACAGGCAGCATATGAAATATTCCAGAAGGTCACCACCGAACTGTCAACCAACATCGAATCTGATGTCGAGAGCCAGACCGAGCTAAGTGACGATCTTACGGAGGGGTATAACAAAATTATAACCGAATTTAAAGAGATTGGGATCGTCGCAGTTGAAAATGATTACATTGAACTGGTAGTACCTGTGATCAAATGGTTAAATAAAGAAGGTGAGAGATTTTGCAAAGTTCCAGCACCAGAAATTGGAGCTAAATCTATTCGAGCAGTTTCCGATATCCATCACGAATTAGTGCCCGCTGATCGACCAACTTCTGTTGCAACCGGCGTATGGCATGGCTATAAGAAGCCTCTGCTACCAGCTGCTGAGAGAAATCAAGAGAAGCCTATTCAAGAAGGTACGATTGCTATCGGCGATCTTGTTGGGATTGTTGCTGAAGAGCATGAAGAGTTAGATGTGGAAAAATCTAGGTATTCATTAGTTCTTCGTGTATTCCTATCCCAATTCATGGACGTATGGAATGAGCATGCAGAGAATCACTTGGAGGACATCACTGTTGATGATATTCTATACAAGGATGGAAAATATATGGAGCCCGGAGAGTTTAACAAGAACCACAATTATTTCGAGGATTCATTTACTTCAATAATGCTCCATGTAACATCTGCCGAAAGGTCACTCCAGCTACCTATGGTCGGATTCTCAAAGATTGCCGAAACCGCCCTTGATGGATTAATTGAGTTGATTAAAACAGCATCCGATAATGATCAGGAGGATTTCGTGGTGTATTATATTGAGGTTTTGATATTGGTGGCACACGGATTCAGTGAAAGTACAAGATCGGTGGTTCGAACAGAAGAAAAACTAAGAACAGTACAGGATCATAGCGATACTTGTGGATCTGCGTTAGAAGAGGTAATAGACCGCTTCAGTAGTTCAGATAGTGCAAGACAAAGGCTAACATATCAATATTATGTTGGGGTATTCATGCACCAAGATTATGATCAGTCAGATCTTGAGGAATTCATCAATGATATTGAAGATATGGATGTTGTGAATTCTCCTACTCAATGAGTTTGGAAGACACCACTATGGAAAACCAGCGGTGGCCCCTAAGATAGTTCAGTGGATATGGGGAACACATACTAAGTGCAAGGTAGCCTCTAGTGGACATACACTAAATATAAATTAAAAAATTTCATTGTGAGAATGTCCGGCTTTTACTGGTATATCCCAATATGAATACGCGCCAATATAGTCAACCACACACTGAAATGTCACTTCCTCGGGCAGCGTTGAACGCACCTGCGGCTGTTCGACATCAGAAATCGCCCGCTCAACGGCGGCTTCGAGATCGTCGAGGTCGTCCCACTGCCGGCGGGCGAGATCGTCCCGAATCTCTCGCTCACTGGCAGCCTGCACGGAGTCGAGTGAACACCACCGAACAGTCTGCCGAACGTCGGGATCTTGCGTGTGGTCGTTCGGATCGATACCCTCGGTGATAGGCTTCGAGCAGGACCAGAAGCGCCGGTTCGTCACCCAGTAGAGGGCGAGCTTCCACGTCGCCGCTTTGTCAGCAAAGGCCTCACGCTCGTCGTCGTCCGGTTCCTCGAACGACTCGGTAGCGTCGAGCAGCGAGCCGAATGTCGCGCTCAGGTACTTGCCGAGGTACGCACCAGCTGTGGATTCAGTCGACTGCTCGTCGTCGTCGAACTCGATCAGCTCGTGCGCTCGTGTTCGCTCGCGAACCCACTCCGCCTACGTCGAAACACAGCCATCCACGTTGTGGACTTGCCGGGATTGAGCAACCGCGAAGCGTTTGCGATGTTCGGTGAGTCCACGACTGAGTGAACGTAGAGAGCGAAGGAAGTGGACTCGCCGGGATTCTCGTGAGCGGAGCGAACGAGAAGTCGGTGATGCCGTTGGCTCCCGGAGCGAAGCGAGGGCAGAAACGGTATCACCGGGATTTGAACCAGAGGAAGACGGTCGCCTCGCTTCGCTCGACGCTGCGACTTCCAGGGGTTCAAATCCGGGCGTCGTCGGGCGACAATTGCCGCTCGCGCGTTTGCTCGCGGCAAAATGTAGTGGACTCGCCGGGATTGAGCAAACACGAAGCGTTTGCGATGTTCGGTGAGTCCACGACTGAGTGAACGTAGTGAGCGAAGGAAGTGGACTCGCCGGGATTTGAACCCGGGGCCTTCCCCGTGCCAGGGGGATGATCTACCACTGATCTACGAGCCCTCGCATCGTTTCGTACCGGGTGGGTTTTCTTAAACCCATCGAAGCGGTTGGGCTGTGTGCCACAGTGTCGTCCCCCGATGAGCGCATCGAATCGGCCACAATAGCTAAGAGGGGAGAGAGCATCGCTCCGGCACACTCAGTTTCGGTGTGCGGTCACTGGGTCAGGCACGGGAGATACATGCGGGGTCACAACAGGCGCGGGCAGACGACGCTCGATTTCGCGTTCGGCATGAGTCTCTTCATCGCCGTGGTGTTGTTCATCTTCTTGTTCGTTCCCGGAATCCTCGAACCGTTTACCGCGGGCGTGCAAGAGGAGACAGTGACGACGAACCGGGTGGCGGACGAACTCACGCACGGCTTGCTCGGATCGCCCGAGAGGCCGAAGGTGCTGAATCGGACGTGTACGGTCGGATTCTTCGACGGGGTGGCGGTCAGTGGCTGCCGGTATTACGGGACGGGGACACTGCCCGAGCGCATCGGGATCGACCCGAACCAGAACGTCAACGTCAGCGTCTACGGCAATCAGTCGGCGAGTGGCGACGGTCGCGACGTGCTGTGCTGGGACGAGGACGGCGATCGGCTGGTCGAGCAGGCCGATAGTGCCTGTGTCGTCGGGGCGAGTAGTCAGGACGTGCTCTTGCGTGACGGTCGGACGCCACCGCAGCGAAACGACGACTCGGTGACGGCGACGCGGGTCGCGTCGCTGTTCGGTGGGGACGTGACCGTGGAGGTGGTGATGTGGTAGATCGCGGGCAGGCCCACACGCTCGAAGCCGTCGTCGCGGGGTTGTTACTCCTCAGTAGCGTCATCTTCGCGTTACAGATGACGGCCGTGACGCCGCTGTCGGCGAGCACCTCCAGTCAGCACATCGAGAATCAGCAGCGGTCCGTCGCCCGTGGTGTGCTGGCGGCGGCGGCAGAGCAGGACGCGCTCGCGTCGTCTGCCCTGTACTGGAACGACACGGCCGGGGAGTTTCACGGTCTGTCGAGCGTGGATTACTACACGAACGAGCCACCGAACACCACCTTTGGTCGGATGCTCGACCGGACCTTCGACCAGCGTGGCATCTCGTACAACGTGTATCTGGCCTTCGAGACGCCGGCCGGCGACCAGAAGCGAAAGCGGATGATCTATCGCGGGGTCCCAAGCGACAACGCCGTCGTCGCCGCCCGGACGGTGACACTGACCGACGACGAGCCGTTGTATTCGGCCGCGGCCGAGCCGATTCCGGGATCGCGCCTCGATAACGCCTCGTCGTTCTACATGGGCGACACCGGTGGGGCCGTCTACAACGTCGTCCGCGTGGAGGTGGTCGCGTGGCGGATCTGAGGAGGGAGCGCGGCCAGATCATCCTGATCGCCGCGTTCGTGATGGCGGTGACCTTCGTCTCGCTGGCGCTGGTGGTCAACTCCGCTATCTTCACCGAGAACCTCGCCAGCAGGGGCGAAACCGCAGGCAGCGACGACGCGCTCGTCGTCCGCCACGAGGTCCAGCAATCGGTCGGCGAGACCATCAGGTACGCCAACACCTACAACACGAGTTCGGACGCGAGACAGGCCCACAACGTGACCGAGAGTGTCGCCACGATCGATGCCTCGGTCGCGGGCCAGCAGGCGGCAACCGGAAAGATTGTCGGGATCGACAGCCCGACGGCGTTCGTCAACGGGACGCGGATCAGGGACAACGCCAGTGGTGGCGGCTCGACGTTCGAGAACGCCTCGACCGGCGGCACGCCACAGCCAGACTGGGCGGTCGTCGAGAGCGTCGATCGAACGCGCGCGTTCGAGATGAACCTCAGCACTGCGAGTGGCTTCGCGGTCACGCTCGTCGAGACTAGCGGGACGGACCGCTGGCGGATGATGGTCACGGAGAGCAGCGGCGACTTCACTGTCACCGTTCGAGAGTCCGGGACCACCGTCGGTAGCTGTACCGTCGGCCCGCGCCAGCACGTCCAGATCGACGTGACCGGCGGGCGGGTCGGCGGCGAGCCGTGTCCCTACTTGCAGTTCGGTCGCGGGGTCGACGGCAGCTACGATCTGTTCTACAACGACAGCGACGCCGTGCTGGGCAACTACTCGCTGGTGGTCGACGAGGACGACTATTCGAACGCCAACCTCACGGGATCGCCCACCGACACCGATCCGTACACGAGCAACGCCATCTACGCGGTCGAGGTGCAGTATCGATACGACGGGCCGGCCATCGTCTACGACACCACGGTCCGCGTCGCACCGGGTGAGCCACGATGAACGACCGGGCCACCTCCTCGACGCTCAATTACGTGTTGAGCCTCTCGATCGCGACCCTGCTCGTCACCGGACTCTTGCTCGCTGGCGGGACCTTCGTCGAGGATCGCCAGAAGCAGGTCATCAGGTCGGAACTGGGCGTGATCGGTCAGCAGGTCGCCTCGGACATCAACCGGGCCGACAGGCTGCTATCGGCCGGCCGCGGCGACACGCGCGTTCAGATCGGTCAGTCGTTCCCCGCCCAGATTACGGGGACAGGCTACAGCATTCAGTTAGACCCGGGCGATGGGCAACTCGTGCTCGCCTCGATCGATCCCGAGGTTCGGGTCACAGTTCGAGTCAGGACCGAGCAGACGCTGGTGTCGTCGTTCGCCGACAGCGGTGTCGTCGTGGTTCGCAATCGGACGGGGACGAGCGACGAACTGGTGATCACGAATGGATAGCCGGGCCGCGAGCGAAGTGCTGAGCTTCGCACTGGTGTTTGGCCTCGTGATCAGTTCGGTCGCGATCATCTCCGTCTCTGGGCTCGACACGCTGCAGGACACTCGTGATGCGGAACAGCTCAACAACGCAAAACGAGCCTACGACGTGCTCGCGGACAATCTGGCAGACCTCCACCAGCGCGGCGCACCGAGCCGTGCGACGGAGATCAGCCTCGAAAACGCACAGCTGTACACCGCCGACAACGTGACCATCAACGTCAGCGTCTACGATTCCGCTGGCTCCGGCCGGGTCAGCGTTACCAGAGAGGTCACGCCCATCGTTTACGAGGGCAACGAGGATCGGGCACTGATCTACGAGGGTGGCGCGGTGTTTCACACGACTCGTGACGGGGGACGCATCGACCACGCACCGCCCGTCGTGACCCGCTCCGATCGCATGCTCGTCCCGATCGTCCAGACCCGGGTCGGGAACACACGCAGCGTCGGCGGGACGACCGTGCTCGTGCGAGCAAGCACCGAGGCGACGACCCTGCCGATCAAGCGCGGCGCACAGGACTCGGTCGACAACGTCTCCGTGAACGTCACGTCACCACGTAGCGACCTCTGGCGGACGTACTTCGAGACGACGCGACTGGACAAGTGTACCGACGGTGTCGACGCCGACGGGGAGACGTACACCACGTGCTTCGCCGACGGCGGCCCGGCGCGTGTCTACGTCCCGGTGCACGCTCTCGACGTAGAGATCGAACTGTAGCCGGTGGGTACCGATCACCCGTCGTTGACTTCGACCGGGTTCTCCGAGATGTGGAGGAAGGTGAGCCGGACGATGTTCTCTTCGGGCGGAATCGCACGGACGGTCCGCAGCGAGCGGTCGTAGTGGACCGCGCCGCCGTTCTCCATACTGACGCTGCCGGCGACGACACCGCCGTAGATGTCGCCTTTCTCGACGGTGACGGTGCTCGAACCGAGCGTGCCTGCCGGTGCCCAGAAGATCCCTTCGAATCGGTGGGTGTCACTCGACGTGCCATCGATCCGTGCCCGGAAGTCGCTGCGGCCGTAGAGCCAGAACTGTCGGGCGTTCTGGGCGTCCTGCACGTCGACTTCGCCACCACTGCTCTCGATCGAGAAGTGATGACCGCTCGCGGTCGTGGCCTGTCCGTCGAGGTACACTCGGACTTCGCCAGTGCCCTGAATCTCGATTCGGCCGTCGTTCTGCACCTGCACGTAGTCACGAACGGCGATCTCGATCTTCCCGTCGCTCCCGGTATCGAGCGTGAGCGTATCACCGTCGACGACGAGACTGTCGAGGTGGTAGCTGCCGGGTCCGAGCGTCTGGTCACCGCTGTCGAGTGTGTCGCCGCTGATCGGGACACCGGTGTCGCTGTTGTTGTTCGACGCGTCGATCGCCCGGTATCGTCGGCCGACGTAGGAGTCTGCTGGCCCGACGCCCTCGACTTCTGAGATCTGTTCGAGATCGCCACCGACAGTTCCGGTGATCTTGGTGCCGTCGGCGTAGTCCACGTCGCCGGTCACCTCGCCCGAGCCTTTCACCGTGACGAAGCCACCCGATTCGACCGATCCGTTCACTTCGCTGTTGCCCTTGACTGTCACGTCCCCGGCCGTCCGGATCGTCCCCGCGTTGGTCCGTGTGTCGGCGTAGGTGCCCGTCCCGACCGTGGAGTTGTAGCTGTCGGTCCGGGTCGTGGCGCTCCCGCTGCCGGCGAGTTTGATCTCGCCCGCCGCGGACGTGGCCGCGATGGCGCTGCTGACCGTCTGTGGTCCGGTTGGGACGACGAGTGTCGACGTTGCGGTCTCGTTCTCGTGGTCGACGACAGCGGTGCCGTCGGTTCGGCCGGCGAAAAAGCGTGCCCACGCGGGATAGAAGTCGCTCTGAACGGTGACGTTGACCTGTCCGCGTTCGAGTGGATTGATCCAGTCCTCGTCGGCGGTCGCGTTGGGGAAGTACTGCTGATTCGGGCCGTTTCGCGTCACGCTGACCGGCCCGGAGAGCGAGCGGTCGCCGGTGACCGTCACCAGTGGCAGCGTCAGTGTGGCGTCCCGATAGTGAAACTCCGGCGGCGAGAGCATCGTCGTCCCGCCGCCCGCCGAGCGCCGCCAGACGCCCCCGCCCTGATAGGCGACGGCCGTCTCGCCGTTCTCGTAGACGACCGCGCCCAGCGTGACGTTCATGATCGTCTGCGTCGCGCCGCTCTCGTTCGTGACGGCGACCCGCATCCAGCCGGCGTCGTCGACGACCTCGTAGCCGCTGGGGCCGGTTCGCGTGAGGACGACCTGCTGGGTCTGTGCCTCGCCCAGCGCCACCATCGCGGTCTGGGAGTCGAACTGTGTCAGTGTCTGCTCGGCCCGGTCTGCGTCGAGTGTCTGCTGGGTGTCCCAGAAACTATTGGACCCCAGTGTGACGACCAGTAGCGAGCCGCTGAGAACGATGGCGAAGACCAGCACGATCGCCAGCGGTCCCGTCTGTGCCCGCTGGTGCTGGTGACCCCGACGTACCTGACCCATACCTCGACAATTCGAATCAGTACTGATAAAGCGCGCGGCAGTTCGGGATCGTTCACGGCGCGAACGCGGTGGTATCTGTGTTGAGACCTCGACTCAGGCGTGCCAGTAGTGGCTGTCCGGCGCTATCAGCGATAATAACAGGGCGATCGAGCGGGCCACACTGTGCCGTTCAGCCGCTCTCGACGATCACGTCGTTGGTCGATACGTGGAGATAAGTGACGCGGACGACGTTCGTGCCGCGGGTGAGCATCTGCTCGTTTTTGAGGGCCTCGTCGTAGTGGAGACTCCCGCCGTTCCCGCTCTCGATGGTCGTCGTCCCCGTGACGACGCCGCCGTACAGTTCGCCACCCGCGAAGGTGACGCTGCCGGTCCCGCTCTGGCCGGGCGGGGCGTAGATCACGCCGACGTACTTCGCGCCCCCACTGAGTCGCGCCGTGAGATTACTGCGTCCGAAGAGGCGAAACTGGGGCGCGTCGTCGCCGTCGTTCGTGATCTCGGTTCCACCGGACAGACGCACGTCGTTGGCCTGACTGCCCGATCCCTGGACGTAGAGGTGGACGCGTCCGTCACCGAGTACCGTCACGTCGCTGCCATCGAGGTGGACCGCCTCGCGAACGCCGATGTACACGTCGCCATCGCTGGTATCGAGTACGATGTCGTCGCCAGTGGACGGGTCGATCCGTTCGAGGTAGTAGGTGCCGTCGTTCAGCCAGACTTCGTCGCTGGCACCGTTAGCACCGAAATCGAGGCGGTCGCCCGTAACGTTGGGACTCCCGGCGTTGTCGTTGTTCGACGGCGTCGCGTACTCCGTAACGGTGTCGACGACGAGCGTGTCGATCGGTCCCGTCGTCGGCACGTCCTCGATCTGATTGACCTCACCGTCGGGGTCCTGAATCCGATCGGCACAGTCGGTGTGGGGCGGCCCATCCTTCGTCTGACAGTTCGTCGAATAGTTGATGTCGCCATAGACGTAGGGCTGGCCGCCGCCGTTGCTGCCTGAGACTTTCACCAGACCGCCCGAGACGAGGTCTCCGTAGATGTACGACCCGCCGGCACCGTTGCTGATGTCGATGTCGTCTCCGTAGACGATGTCGCCCTCGTGGCCCCACGACCCGTCCGTGACCTGATCGCAGTAGTCGTCGCCGGTCCCACTGGAGTTGTAGCTGTTCGAGTACACTTTCAGTCCGCAGGTCTCGATCGCACTCCCTTTGATGACGAACGTCCCGCTCGCCGACAGGCTCGCGGACGCCCGCGTCACGCTCGTGTCTTCGAGTGGCGTCACGAGCTGGATCGTCACTTCCTCGCTTGGGTGGTCGTAGCTGACTTCACCGTCCGTCCGTTCCTCGAAGTAGCCGCCCCACGCCTCGTAGTACTCGCTCTGGACGGTCACTTCGACGCGACTCCCCGACAGTGGGTTCTGGAAGTCCGGATCGATCGTTCGGTTTGGGAAGTACCGCGTGGTGTTGTTGGGGCGGACGGCGGCGCTGGAACGCAGCGATTCGTCACCGCCGACTGTGACGAGTGGCAGCGTCAGCGTGGCGTCGCGATAGTGAAACTCCGGCGGCGAGAGCATCGTCGTCCCGCCGCCCGGCGAGCGCCGCCAGACGCCGCCGCCCTGATAAGCGATGGCTGTCTCGCCGTTCTCGTAGACGATCGCGCCCATCTCCTCCTCGAAGATCGTCGTCTCGCTCCCGTCGGTCAGGTTCGTGTACGAGACGGTCATGGTCCCCGAGCCGTTCTGGACGCTGTAGTCGCTGCTCGATCCCGCCAGTTCCACGCGCTGGAGGTCGGAGTTGCCGAGTCCGACCATCGCGATCTGTGAATCGAGCTGAGTCATCGACTGGGCCGCGCGGTCGCTCTGGAGCTGATCGTTCGTCGCGGCGAACGCCTCGGCACCCAGTGCGATCGTCAACGTCGATCCGGCGACGACGATCGCGAGGACCAGCACGACCCCGAGAACGCTGCTCTGGGCGCGACCGTTGGCTCCTCGATGCGTCCCCATATTGGGTACAACGTGGACACTACTCCGACATAAGCCGAGTGGCCGCAGTACCAACCGTGATAGCGCCACGCCGGACCCGGCCGTACCAAGACTTTCGGCCGCACTGTCGCCGTGGCTCCCGGACTCACTGCTAATACTGCCGGCTGTCCGTCTGTGAATAATTTCGCGACCCCGGGTCGCGAATATCTTGAAACAGTGACAGCCGACAGTATGAGAACGGGCGGCGTGGGTGCGAGCGAAACACGGGACCGGCCGGAGTAGAAACGGTTTTACGCGCCCGGTGGCGAACGTCCGATGGGAACAGCACGACCGCAAATCTGACTCGCCACGGGATTCCGTGGCTCTGGGATTGCGGCCGTGTTCGGTGTTTCGACACCACACGCTCGCGCTGCACCAGCAGCACGTAGCGGTCTGTGCCGTTCCAACTCAGACAATGGCACGAATGCACACCCGCCGCCGTGGCTCGTCCGACTCGGACAAGCCGGTGGCAGACGAACCCCCGGAGTGGAGTGACGTAGACGAAGACGCAATCGTTGAGCGCGTCGTCGAACTCGCCGAGCAGGGCCACTCGCCCAGCGAGATCGGCCTGAAACTGCGCGACGAAGGCGTTCAGGGCACGCCGGTGCCCGACGTCTCGCTCGCGACTGGCAAGAAGATCACCGAGATCCTCGAAGACAACGACGCCGAGGGCGACCTGCCCGAGGACCTGCGCAATCTGATGGCACGGGCCGTCCGTCTGCGAGAGCACATGGACGACAACCCCGGCGACCACCAGAACAAGCGCGCCCTGCAGAACACCCAGTCGAAGATCCGTCGCCTCGTCGACTACTACCGCGGCGACGAACTCGACGACGACTTCACCTACAGCTACGACAAAGCGAAACAACTGCTCGAGTAATCGATGTCCACAGCCGGTCGTGATCAGGTGCCTGCCACGCCGCCCAGCGATGTCGCCGCCGCCCTCGACGGAGCCGAGTTCGTTCGGCTCGTCGCGCGCGCAGACGGCGACGCGCTGGCAGCCACGGGCTTGCTCGCACGCGCGCTCTCGGCCCGTGACACGCCGTTCCAGGCGAGCGTCGCGCGGTCGTTCGACGACACGACGCGAGCGACCGACGCCGACGTGACCGTCGCCGTCGGCACGACCACGGACGCTGCCGACGCGACGCTCGCGGACGATCCTGTGAGTAGCGCCGCCGTCGAGGCAGTTCGCGCGCTGGGCGAGACGCCCGACCGCGCGCTCGCACTCGCCGGCACCACCGTCGCGGGCGACCGTGACGGGAGCGCCGGCGGCACGCTCGCCGAGGAAGCGGGCTTCGAGCGCCGACCCGGCGTCGCCATCCCCGTCAGCGACTACGCCGACGGTCTTGCCCACTCGACGCTCTTGCACGCGCCGTTCTCCGGCGAGCGGGCGGCGGTCGAGGACGCCATCGGGGCGCTCGATCTGGCCGACGACCGCGACGAGACGGCGCACCGTCGGATCGCCTCGCTGGTCGCACTGACCATCGCGGGCGACGAGACGGCGAGCGATCGGGCCAGCGAGGCGATCGAAGGTGCGCTCCACCCGTACGTCGGCGGACCGTTCGCGACGATCGGTGGCTACGGCGACGTGCTCGACGCGGTCGCACGCGAACGACCCGGCGTCGGCGTCGCACTCGCTCTCGGTCACGACGGCGTCCGCGAGCAGGCCCTCGAAGCCTGGCGCACCCACGCCAGTCGCGCCCACACGGGCATCCGAACCGCCGAAACCGGACGCTACGACGGCCTGTTCGTCGTCCGGGGCGACGCGATGCCGGTCGGCACCGTTGCCCGACTGGTCGCGCAGTTCCGCGCCCCCGAACCGGTGACGCTCGTCGTCACCGACGGGGCGGCCGCAGTCTACGCGACCGACGACAGCGACGTGGCGACGGCGATGTCCGCGGCCGCCAGTGCGACTGCCGGCGCGGCGGTCGGCCACGGGTCGCGGGCACGAGCACGTTTCGACGGTGATCAGGCGGACTTCCTCGTTCAGTTCCGGGAGGCACTATGAGAACGGCGACCATCCGCACCAGTCACGGCGACGACGCCACGGCCGAGCGGATCGCCCGTTCGCTGTCCCCGGACAACACCGACGAGATGAGCACGCGCGTCGACGGCGCACAGATCGTCACCACGATCGAACGCGAAACGACCGGTGGACTCCACTCGACGGTCGACGACTACGTCGTCAACCTCAGGGTTGCAGCACAGCTATCCGACCAATCGACAACACACACATCATGAGCGAACGATCCGTATCCCGACAGAAGCAAGAGAAGCGGTGGTACACCGTGCTCGCTCCCGAGCAGTTCGACCGGGAGGAACTCGGTGAGACCACGGCAGACGAAGCAGAGAAGGTGCTCGGTCGCACCATCAAGACCACGCTGGGCGAACTGAAGGACGACGCCAGCGAGAATAACACGAAACTCACCTTCAAGATCAACGAGGTCGCATCCGACTCCGCCTACACGGAGTTCATCAAGCACGAGCTGACCCGAGACTACCTGCGCTCGCTGGTCCGCCGTGGCTCCTCGAAGATCGCGGCCTACATCACCGTGCTGACGACGGACGACTACCGCGTCCAGATCCAGCCGGTCGCACTGACGACGAAGAAAGCCGACGCCTCCCAGGAGAAGGCCATCCGCCGCACGATGATCGACCTGGTCGAGGAGACGGCCGAAGACCGTACCTTCGAAGAACTCATCGACTCCATCGTCGAGGGTCGACTCTCCTCTGCGCTCTACGGCGAGTGCAAGGAGATCTACCCGCTGCGACGAGTCGAGATTCAGAAGACGACGCTGGAAGCCCGTCCCGAAGAGGTCGCCGCCGAGGAAGAGGCCTCGGTGGACGTCGAGGAGTAAGGCCGTTTTCACCGCGATTTTCTTCGCCGGTCACCGACCGCCAGCCGTAGCACTCGCTTACCGCACCGTAGACGGAGCCAAACTAAGGGTAAGCTCGGCCAATCCGCCCACAGCGTATGAGCCAACTGGAACAGCAGCCAGGGTACGACTACAGGCTGATCGAATCCGGGGATCGATCAGGGTTTCTCGATCTGCACGAGGAGGTGTGGGGTCACGAACGCCGCCCAGCGTGGTTCCAGTGGCGCTTCGAGGACAATCCGTATCTCGACGAGACGGCGATGGTCGTCGCCGAGCGCGACGGGCAGGTCGTCGGTGCCGAACCGTGTCTGGCGTTCAGGCTCCGGGTGGGTGCAGCGACGACTCTGGCGCTCCAGCCGGCAGACTGGGCCGTCCATCCCGACCACAGAAAGCGCGGCGTGTTCTCGGGGATGACCGACCGACTCCTCGAACGATACGACGACGGGCCGGCGGCGCTGTACTTCAATTTCCCCAACGACGTACTCGTCCCGGGGTTAGAGAAGTTCGACTGGACGATCCGGGACGGCCCGACGACGTACTACCGAATCCAGCGGCCGGGTCACGTCATCGAGCACGGAACGGGGTCGAAACGCGAGTTCCGATCGATCGCCTCCCGCAATCTCGGTCGCGTGGCCGCCCCGCTGACACGGGGGTACCTCCGCGCACGTGACCGACTCCGCCGGAGTGTGGACGGCTACTCGGTCCGGCGTCACGACTCGATCCCGGCCGATCTACTGGCAGCGATGGCACGGCAGGACGACGATGCGGACGTGATGTGCGTCGTCCGCGACGAGGCGTACTACCGGTGGCGCTTCGCGAATCCACGCTGGGAGACGACGACGTACGTCGCTCGCCGCGAGGGGGAACCGGTCGCGGGCTGTGTCGTCTGCTCCGAACGACGGGGCGACCTCCTGACGACCGCGCTCCTCGATACGGTCCCACGCGACGGCACTGTCGAACCGGATGCGTTCAGGGCCTTGCTCGGTCCGGTCGTCGCTGACGCGGCAGACGCCGACGTGGTGAAAGTCGGTACCGGACCGATCCCCGAGTCCGTGCTTCGGGCGTTCGGTTTCCGGGCCAACGACGCGTTCCCTATGTCTGCACTGTCGAACAGGACATCGTTGGCAGTGCGCTCGACGGCGGTAGACGACACGGGGAGCTTCGAGATCGGTGGCGTCGACCCGACTCAGGGATCGTGGCGGCTCGCGCTGGCGGATCAGGACATCGCGTAGGCTACTCGACGACGATCCGTCCGATCATCCCGTTTCGCTCGTGTGGAATACAGAAGTACGGATACTCGCCGGCGACCTCGAACGTGTGTTCGAAGGTGTCGCCCTGATACAGCGAGCCGGCAGTCCCGTCGCTCCACGCTTCTCGGGCGGCTTCCGTCTCTTCGAAGCCACCGGAGGCGAAGAAGGCGGCGTCTTCGGGGAGCTGTTTGCCGTAGGCCGTCACCGTGTGGGCGTGGGCACTCGTGTTTCGCCAGACGACCGTGTCGCCGACGCTGACGGTGAACTGCTGGGGTTCGAAGGCGTGCATCGTCATCCCGATGTCGTGCTCTGCGCTCCCGCTGGCGCTCAGACAGCCACTCAGGCCGACGGCGCTGACCCCGACGACACCCCGAAGATAGGCTCGGCGGTCCATACCTGCCCTCGGGACCCCACGACCAAAGACGCCTCGTTTTCCCGCGACGGTTCGCAACTGCAAAGTGGGGTCGCCGGGAGGGGGAGGTATGAAAGCGACCGCGAAGGCACACCCGATTCAGGGGCTGGTGAAGTACCACGGGATGCGCGACGAGGAACTGCGACTCCCGTATCACGACAGTATCAGCGTCTGTACGGCACCGAGCCACTCGAAGACCACCGCCGAGTTCGACCCCGCACTGGACGCCGACGAGTACGTCATCGACGGCGAACCGGTCGAGGGCCGCGGTGCAGAGCGGATCGACGCCGTCGTCGACCACGTCCGCGATCTGGCGGGGATCGACCACCGCGTGCGGTTCGAATCGACGAACTCCTTCCCGACGAACATCGGCTTCGGGTCGTCCTCGTCCGGCTTCGCGGCCGCAGCGATGGCGCTGGTCGAGGCCGCCGGGCTGGATATGACTCGCCCCGAAGTCTCGACGGTCGCACGGCGTGGCTCCTCCTCTGCCGCCCGCGCCGTCACCGGCGCGTTCTCGCACCTTCGAACGGGCCTGAACGACGAGGACTGTCGCTCCGAGCGCATCGAGACCGACCTCGAAGACGACCTGCGGATCGTCGCCGGGATGGTACCATCCTACAAGGAGACCGAAGCGGCCCACAAGGAAGCCGCCGAGAGCCACATGTTCGAGGGGCGGATGGCTCACATTCACGGCCAGATCGCAGAGATGCGCGATGCCCTCCACGACGGTGACTTCGATCGGACGTTCGAACTGGCCGAACACGACTCGCTGTCGCTCGCCGCAACGACGATGACCGGACCTGCCGGCTGGGTGTACTGGCAGCCCCGCACCCTCGAAATCTTCAACGCCGTCCGCGAACTCCGCGAGGACGACGTGCCGGTGTACTTCTCGGTCGACACGGGTGCGAGTGTCTACATCAACACGACCGCCGACTACGTCGACCGCGTCGAAGCCACCGTCGCTGACTGTGGCGTCGACACCCGCGTCTGGGAGGTCGGCGGTCCCGCCCGGATCCTCGACGAGTCCGAAGCGCTGTTCTGACTGGTCGACCGCGACCCACGTTTATACGCTGTCAGGTCTAACCGTGGGTATGCGCGTCGCTGTACTCGGTGCCGGATACGCCGGCCTGACCCTCGCCCGAAAGCTCGAATCGTCCCTCCCGGAGACCGCCGATCTGATCGTCGTCGACGAGGCCGCCGATCACGTCGTCCAGCACGAACTCCACCGTGTGATCCGGCGGCCGTCGATCGCCGAGGACATCTCGGTGCCCCTCGCGGACGTACTCGACTGCGAGATCCGGCGGGCGACGGTGACCGACGTGGACCCAGAGGCGGGGACAGCGTCTCTCGACGGCGCGCCCGATCTGGAATACGACGTGGGCGCGATCTGTCTGGGCGCGGTGACCGACTTCTACGACATTCCCGGACTTCAGGGGCACGCGACGCCACTCAAGCGACTTGCACACGCCAACGGGATCCGCGAGCAGTATCTCGACGTGCTCGACAGCGGCGGGCGCGTCGTCGTCGGCGGGGCGGGGCTGTCGGGCGTACAGGTCGCCGGTGAGCTGGCCGCGATGCGCGCCGATCGGACCCGCCGCGATGCAGCGTCAACTGACTGCGAAGACACTGGCCCGGTTCGGATCACGATCGACGACCACGACGATGGTGCCGAGGGAGTCGAATCGCAATCGAGCGAGTCGGACAGCGGAGTCGACGACGACACCGACGACCACGACACCGAGATCGTCCTGCTCGAACAGTTCGACAGCGTCGCCCCGAGCTTTCCCGAGAACTTCCAGCGGGCCGTCCACCAGCAGTTGACCAACCGCGATGTGGACGTGCGCACGGACACGGCTGTCGAGGCCGTCGAAGCGGACGTGGTCGATCTCTCGACGGGCGAGACACTCGCCTACGATCAGCTGATCTGGACCGGCGGTATCCGCGGACCGACGCCACTTCAGGACGAGCGACCGGTCGTCAGGAGCGACCTCCGACTGGCAGGCGACACGTTCCTCGTGGGTGATGCCGGCCGCGTCGTCGATGCGGACGGCGATGCAGCCCCGGCCAGCGCCCAGACGGCGATCAGGGAGGCCCGCGTCGCTGCACGGAACATCACGAAGCTCGTCAGGCACCGCACCGAGGGCGCAGGCGGCTTCGAGCCACGACTCGACCGCTACGCTTTCGACTCGCCGGGATGGCTCGTCTCGGTTGGCGACGGCGCGGTCGCACAGGTCGGCGGTACAGTTCTGACCGGGCGAGCGGCACTGGCGCTCAAGACATCCGTCGGCGCGGGCTATCTGGGCAGTATCGGTGCCGTCGAGAACGCCGTCGAACTGGTTCAGGAGGAACTGGGGCTGGCGATCGGTGCCGACGGCGAGGACCACGAAGCGGTGGACGGCGTCGATGACGGCGACCGCGAGGAGCGCCCGTCCCGCTGAAACCGGAGGGCACTTACCGCCGACAGGCCGACTGTCGAGCATGCGCATCGCCGACCGCCAGCGGGTCGAGGGTGGGCGCGAGCGGATCACGCTCGTCCCCGAGACCCTCGATGACCTGTGGCACCTCACCTACGTGATCGAGCCGGGCGACCGCGTTGCCGGCGACACGACCCGGCGAATCCAGCGTGACGACGACCAGTTACGCGATACCGGCGGCGAACGCGAACCGATGTGGCTGGCGATCGAGGTCACGGATGTGGAGTTCGCGAAGTTCGCCAACCGTCTGCGTGTCGGCGGCGAGATCGTCGACTGCTCCCGGGAGGATCAGCTCGACTTTCACCACACCTTCAACGTCGAAGAACACGACGAGATCGAGATCGAGAAGGTCTGGAAGCCCGACCAACTGGAGCGCGTCGAGGAGGCGACGGAGGCAACCGACCAGCCAGACGTGGCGATCGTCACCGTCGAGGAGGGGGAAGCCCACGTCCACACCGTCGCCCAGTACGGCACCGAGTCGCGGGCGTCGATCACCTCGACGACGGGCAAAGGCGACTACGCCCGGCCGCGCGAAGAACTGTTCGCGGAACTCGCGACAGTCCTCAAGCGACTCGACGTCGACGCCTACATCCTCGCCGGTCCCGGCTTCACGAAGCAGGACGCCCTGAAGTACCTGCAAGACGAGATTCCCGAAATCGCCGAGCAAATCACGATGGTCGACACCAGCGCGGTCGGCGACCGGGGCGTCCACGAAGTGCTCAAACGGGGCGCAGTCGAGGACGTCCAGACCCAGACCCGGATCGCCGAGGAGGCTGAACTGATCGACGAACTGATGGAGCGGATCGCGACCGGGGCGAAAGTCGCCTACGGCCCCGATGCAGTCGCCGAGGCCGCCGACTTTGGCGCGATCGAGGAGTTGCTCGTGCTGGACGAGCAACTGCGCGCGGAACGAAGCACTGAGGGCGAGTGGTCCGTCGATGTCGACGAGATCGTCACGACCACGGAGCAGAAGGGTGGCGACGTGACGGTCTTCTCCAACGAGTTCGATCCCGGCCGTCAACTGAAGAATCTCGGCGGTATCGCTGCGTTGCTCCGGTACAGGCTGGAGTGATACGGAGTAGCGTCGCCGTTTTCCCGGCCGACCGCACACCCTGTGCGGTTGATCCCGTCTCGATCGACGAAACTCCGTACGCGTTTCGTTCGCGTTCGATCCCGCTGAACCGCCGAAACGGTTTTCAGACGAGCCACCAACTATCTGTTACTTGCAGTGGGTACGGGTCGGGAGAACCACTATAATGTCATTCAAAGAGCAGGCTGACTTCGCCAGCCAGGTCGCCGATCTGAACAAATACGGGCAGGCACTCAATCAGTGTGAAACCGTCGAGGAAGTCGTCTCGCTGACACTGGAAGCGATGTCGCTCCTGTTCGAAACGGCCCACGCGACCTTCGTCGAGGTTCGGAACGACGAACTCCGTGTCGTCCACAGCACGGACCCGGACCGCGCCGCTGGCGATCCGCCCGGCGAGGTTGCACGCGAGGCGTTCGAGCGCCACGAGACCGTGATTCGGAACGACTCCGACGCGGAGACCGACGGCGACACCGAGACGACTCCGTCTCTCGCGGTCCCGGCGGCGGTCGTCGACGACGTGACTGCGGTCCTCGTGATGCGTTCGCGAAACGGCGAACCGTTCGACGATACGTACGTTCGGCCACTGGAGATCCTCGCCTCGCACGCCGCGACGGCGATCGGCAATATCCGTTCGCGCGAGCGTCTCGAACGCGCCAGACAGGATCTGGAGACGAAAAAAGAGATGATCGAACTGTACGATCGGCTCTTGCGCCACGATCTGGGCAACGATCTGCAGGTCATCATGGGCTTTTCGGAGGCACTCGTCGATATGATCGACGACGAGAACGCACACTACGCCGAGCGTATCCACGAGGCTGCGCGAAGTTCGTCCGATCTGATCCAGCGCGTCGGCACCATCGTCTCGACGATCGAGAACGAGCGAGAACCGGAACCGCGCGATCTGGCGGCTGTCCTCGAACGCGTCGTCAGGGAGGTCGAGACCCAGTACGACGCGATCACGGTCGAGTTCGATTCCGACGACTTCGACCAGATCGTGTACGCCGGCGATCTGCTCGGGTCGGTGTTTACCAACATCCTTTCGAACGCGGTGGTCCACAACGACGATCCGGTGACGGTGCAGGTCACCCTCGATGCGGGCGTCGACGACGTGGTCGTGGTCTTTGCGGACGACGGTGCGGGCATCGATCCGGCAGTGCGGGACACGCTGTTCGAGATGGGCAAGAAAGGGCCCGAAAGCGGCGGCAGTGGCTTCGGTCTCGGGTTCGTCCGCGCGCTCACGGAGTCGTACGGCGGCGACGTGACCGTCACGGAGAGCCAACAGGGTGGCGCGGCGTTTCGCGTGCGACTCCAGCGGGCATGACCGCGATCAGTCCTTGCCGTCGGTAGCGTCGACGGTCACGGTGAGTCCGTCGGAGGCAAAGCGCACGTCGCCGTCGTAGTGTTGTGCGATCGAGTCGAGCATCGCCTCGTGGCGGCCCTCGGTGTGTGGATACAGGTGCGTGAGATAGACGCGCCCGACGCTCGCGTCGGCGTCGTCGAGTACGCGTCCGAGTGCGGACGGGGTCGGGTGGTTCGACACGTCCACCTCGTCGGGGAACGAGCAGTCGTGGATCAACACGGCAGCGTCGTCGGCGAACTCGATTAGCTCCGTGAACGCCTCCGTATCCCCGCTGAAGACGACGGCGGGGCCGTCACCGTGGCTGAATCGGTAGGCGAAACATTGCATCGAGTGGCGTGTCTCCGTCGCGGCCACGTCGAACCCGGTCAGCGAGAAGCCATCGACGCCGATCTCCCGGATCGTGAGGTCGAGCCGTCCCTGCAAGTAGTCGTGCAGATCGAGCAGGCCATCGACGAGGTCTGTGGTCCCCGGCGGGCCGGCGATCGTCAGTTCGGTCGCGCCGGCCAGCCAGCGGGCTTTCAGCAGCACGTCAAGATCTGAAATGTGATCGAGGTGGTGGTGTGTCAGGAGGACTGCGTCGATCCCCTCGTAGCCCGTCTCCGTCCGTTCGAGTGCGTGCAGGACGCCGCTGCCACAGTCGACGAGGAGTCGGTCAGCACCGTCTGCGAGCAAGAGACCGGTCTGGAAGCGGTGGCCTGAGGGCATCGCGCTGCCGGTACCGAGAAACGTAACGCGCATGTCGGGTCGCTCGGGGTGGAGGGCCAAAGCGATTGTGTCGCGTGGACGGGCATCGAGCCGTCCGCGTCAGTGGGACCGGGGACCCGCTGGATCGTGGCGGGTGGGCGGGCAGGCGGCGACCGCCAACGGGGACGACAGGCCGTGGCTCATGTCGGCTGGTCCAGCCGCCGGCGGCGCAAGTACACCAATGGATGGGACAAATAAAGACTCACCCTTGGCTCAAAACCGATTTTTAGCCTCGGTAAGCTCGCCAGACCACGAGCACGACGAGGACGGTCAGTCCGCCGAGGAAGAAGGCGACACCCGGGGAGATGTCGAGACCGCCGCTGGAAACGATCTCGGTCGCCTGTGCCGTCGTGTCGACGGCCAGATCGTTCTCGGGGGTCGGCGTCTGGGCTAGCTCCGTGGCCTGTGATGCCTCGGTCGGGGTCGTCGTTTCGGTGGCTATCTGTGTGGGCGTCTCGGTCGGGGTCGTCGTCTCGACTGCTGTCTCGGTCGCCGTCGCCATCGGCTCCTCGGTCGCCGCCGTGGTCTCCACGGTGGTGTCGATCGTCGTTCCGGTTTCGTTGGACTCGACCTCCATGACTCCGAAGTCACCGCCACTATCGGTGGTCGCAGTCGGTGTTTCGGTCGCCGCTTCCGTCTCGGTCGCCGTCGTCCCGGCCGCGTTGCCCCCGTCGGAGGCGGCGTCGTATTCAGTCTCGACACCCGAGCGTCCACTGTCGCCGCCCGAACCGCCGGACTCACTCGCACTTTGCGCGCCCATCCCGAGCGACGGGAGGCTTCCGAACAGCTGTTCGATGACGAGACTACCGAGCGCGAGGATCCCGACGATGGGGAGGAGGCGCTTGACCATCGTGGTCAGCGAGCGCTTTCGTTCCTCGGTTCCGACGAACAGCACCGTCGGTTCCTCCGGTGGCTGGTAGACGGTCATCTCCTGACCCTTCTCTGAGTACTGTGTCCCCGCGACGCTGATCAGATCCTGTTCTTCGAGTTTGTCGATGTGGTAGGAGACCTTCTGGATCGACATTTCGAGTCGATCGGCGATCTCGGAGGGCGTGCCCGGCTCGCGATAGATCTCGTTCAGAATCGCCCGGGCGGTCTCGGAGTTGAGCGCGTCGAGTAGCGGGGCCACCTCGTCGTCGACACCGACGACCTGAAGCTCCCCCTCCTGTGACGTACTCGTATCCGGGCCTCTGGAGGGCAGCAGTGACATACCAGTATCACAAACGTCCAGTGTTATGAATCTCGTGAAGTGTGCGATCGAATTTTGACCGATCCCGTTCCGTTGCTATCGACGGGATGAGATGTCGAAAAACGGCGGTAGAGGGGATAGAGAGTACAGTTACTGCCTTTCGCTTCCTGTTTCCCGGCGACAGTGCCGGCCCTGTGAGACCGGCAGCCGAAATCTGTCAGTTCGTTCGCTGAAAATCGAGTTTCAATCATCGATCGGTGCGAACGGGCGAGACGGCGGTGCCCGCTCAGCCGTCGATGGTGTCGAGGACTGCCTCCCGTTCCGTCTCGGACAGTTGGACCAGCGGCGGTCGGACGGCGTCGCTCGCGATGGTGCCGCGCTCGGCCAACACGGCTTTACAGACCGTCGCGAACTCGTGGTCGAGACACGCACGAAAGAGCGGGTCGATCCGCGCCGACTGGTGGCGGCGCGCGGCGTCGATGTCGCCCGCTGTGACCGCTGTCCCCGCATCAGCGAACGTCTCCGCGAGCAGGTGCGTAACAGCACCGATACAGCCATCGGCGCCCATCACGAGCGAAGGGACGTACTGGGCGTCCCAGCCCTGCAGGACTGTGAACGACGCTGGCGTGCGGTCGACGACCTCGTCGAAGTACGTCAGGTCGCCACTCGAATCCTTGATCCCGTCGTAGCGGCCCCGGTCGGCGAGCGAGGCGACTGTCTCGACCGCGAACGACTGCCCGGCGGCCGACGGGATGTTGTAGAGATACAGCGGCAGTGACCCACCGGCCGCGACGGCGTCGAGGAACCGCTCGTTGCCCTCGGGTGCGGCCTGTCCGCCGTAATAGGGTGCGACGACGAGGGCCGAATCGGCACCGGCGTCAGCGGCCGACTGGATGCGGTCGCGAACGTCCGCGACCGCAGTGCCGCCGACGCCGGCCATCACCGTCGTCTGCCCATCGGCGGCTTCGACTGTCGTCTCGATCACACGCTGTCGTTCCGCGTCCGTCAGCGCCGCGAACTCCCCGGTCGTCCCGCAGGGGACGAGTCGGTCGACACCGCGCGAAACGAGGTCCTCGACGAGCGCCGCGAGCGAGTCGGTGTCGAGTCGTCCGTCGTCGTCGAACGGCGTTACGATCGGACAGCCCACGCTGTAGTCCATACAGGCCCACCGGTCGTAATCGGGTTAGCGTTTTGGGACCTGTGGAGACGAATAGCTATTATCTCTGGGCGCGAATGCTGAGGAAGTGGCGCGACGCGACCAATACACAGATCGGTCGGAGGTCACCAGCGCGGATCCCGCGACGGTCATCTTCCCCGACGAGAGCGAAGACGAGAACACACTCGTGTACGGACCAGCACTGAGTGGCAAGAGCAGTCTCGCAATGGCGGCCGTGGCCGGCGCAGTCGGTGTCCCAGAGACTCCGATCATCGTCACGACGAGCGATACGGCGGCCCAGTGCCGCGAGCGCCTCGAACCATTGTTGCCGACGGCAGCGTCCGCCGACGAAACCCTCCTGATCGACGCGAGCGACGTCACCCAGTCGGAAGGTATCACCGACGGATGGACGGTCTCGGTCGGTTCGCCGGCGGATCTGACCGGGATCGGGATCGCCCTCTCGAAGGGGTTCGACCGCCTCGAAGCGATCGGACACGGCGGGCAGTACATCCTCGTCGACACCCTCACGACGCTGCTGATCTACACCGACTTCGACCGTGTCTTTCGGTTCGTCGACGACCTCAACCGTCGCGCCGCCGAGTCGAACCGGGCCATCGTCTCCGTGCTCGACGACGACGCAATCGACGAAACGACGCTGATGAAACTCCTCCAGTTGTTCGACCGCGTGATCCAGGTCCGGATCGAAGACGGCACGACGACGTTCAGACGCCGTGGCGAACGGGAAACCGACTGGTACGACTACGACCCAACTAAGGCCGGGGGGAAATAATGAGAAGCCTCCTCGACTACCTCGGGAACCAGACGGTGACACTCACCGTGTACAACTTCGACGGGACGGACGAGCAGTGGCAGACGCTTACAGAGCGCCTCGGGAACTACGGTGTCGAGTTGCGAGCGGACACGCCGGAGTACGAGACACCGACGAACGTCGGTCTCCTCCACGAGGGCGACGAACTGCTGGATGTCGTCTCGGTGTCGTCACTGGCTGCCCGTCTCAGTGCCGACGACAGCGACGAAACGGCGCTCCCGGAGGTGCTGTCGACAGACCAGCGCACGACCGTCAAACCGGGCCGTTCGATCGAGGACATGGTGCGGATCTCTCGGGAGTTCGAGCGCCGGGCCTGGCGAACCGGTGACGGCGTGATCCACGCCGGATTCCAGCGTCTCTCCGCTGTCGCACACTCCGAACGGACCATCGAGGTGTACGAACGCCTCGCCGAAACCGGCGTCGAGGTGATCGTGTACGGCTATCCAGACACTGACCTCTCCGGGGTGTCGTTTACCGTCGTCGAAGACACCGGGAGAGAACTCGAATCCTACTGGTTCCTCCTCTTCGATGGCGCAGGGAAGCCGACTCGAAACGCGGCGCTCGTCTCGGAGGAGTGTACCGACCCACAGGCGACGGTCACAGACCAGCGTGAGCGCGACTCGGTGCCACCGACCGCGTCGTCCGAGCACCGAACCTACGACAGTTACTGGACGACCGATCCACAGACAGTCGACCGTCTGTACGAACTCGCCGCCGAGGATCACGCTTCGGTACTGCGGTCGGACTGGACGCCGAACCGATGAATCGCCGCGGGTGACAGCGCGTCACCGGTCGGACCAGGCATCGACTCGACGGACCCGCTGCGGTCCGAAGGCACTTGCCCACGCAGTCCTACTCCCCGGCAAGCAATGGACACACGGGAGCGACTCGCGAGCGTCGACCCGGACTTCGATCCCGACACCGTCGACATCGACGACGGTGACGTGCTCGAACGGCTCGCACCCGTCGTTCGGGAGTGGTGGATCGAACAGTTCGGCGAGTACGTCCCCCAGAACGGCGGCTTCTTCACGCCGCCACAGAAGGAGGCGATCCCGCTGATCGACGACCGCGAGAACGCTCTGATCGCCGCCCCGACGGGCAGCGGCAAGACCCTGAGTGCCTACACCGCGATCATCGACGATCTGTTCGCGAAAGCCCGCGACGACGACCTCGACAACAGCGTCTACTGCCTCTACGTCTCGCCGCTGAAGTCACTGGCAAACGACATCCACCGGAATCTGGAGGTGCCACTCGACGGTATCACCGAAAAGCTGGACGACCGGGGTGAATCGGTCGACCTTCGCCACGCCATCCGTCACGGCGACACGAGCGACAGCGAGCGCCAGCGGATGCTTTCGACGACGCCACACATCCTCAACACGACGCCCGAGACCCTCGCCATCCTGCTCAACAGTCCGAAGTTCAAAGAGAAGCTTCGGACCGTCGAGTACGTCATCGTCGACGAGATTCACAGCCTCGCCGAGAACAAACGCGGCACCCACCTCGCGGTGGCACTGGAGCGACTGGAGGCGATGGCCGAGCAGTCACCGACCCGGATCGGCTGTTCGGCGACGGTCGAACCGCTCGATACGGTCGCCGAGTTCCTCGTCGGTGGCGAACGGACCGCCTCGGACGATGGGGCGACAGCCGACGGAGACGACGGCTGGACTCCGCGGGACTGCGAAATCGTCGACGCCCGCTTCGCCCGCGAGTTCGATATGAAGCTGACGACGCCGGCCGACGACCTCATCGACACGCCACAGGACGTGATTCAGGGCCGCTTCTACAGTCAGCTTCACGACCTGATACAGGATCACACCAACACACTCGTGTTCACCAACACGCGCTCGGGAGCGGAGCGAGTGCTGCACAATCTTCGTGAGGACTACGACGCCTACGGCGAGGACAATTCGGGCTGTCACCACGGCAGCCTCTCGAAAGAACGGCGTCACGAGATCGAGGAACAGTTGAAGGACGGCACGCTCGACGTGGTGACGACCTCGACGAGTCTGGAACTGGGGATCGACATGCCCCACATCGACCTCGTCGTGCAGGTCGGCTCGCCCAAGTCCGTCGCTGCTCTGCTCCAGCGCGTCGGCCGGGCGGGGCACCAACTGGGCCAGACGGTGACGGGCCGCGTCGTCGCGCTCGACCGGGACGAACTTGTCGAGTGTGCCGTCATGCTCAAGAAGGCCGAGGAGGGGTTCGTCGACCGGGTGTTCGTCCCCGAGCGTGCACAGGACGTGGCGACTCAGCACGTCTACGGCATGGCGATCAATCGAATTCGGCCGGAAGCCGACGTGAAGGCGATCCTCCGCAGGGCCTACCCATACCGGCACTACACCGACGACGAGTGGGAACAGCTGTGTCGCTATCTCACCGCCGACTACCCCGGGATGGAAGAGAAGAACGTCTACGCCAAGATCTGGCGCGATACCAACGACCGGCCCGACGGTGAGCACCACTACGAGGAGTACGACGTTGGCGAGCACCTGATCGGTAAGCGCGGGCGGATGGCCCGCGTCATCTACATGACCAACATCGGGACGATCCCCGATTCGTTCACCTGTGACGTGTACACCCGCTCGGGCAAGGAGTGGGTCGGCCAACTCGACGAGCAGTACCTCGACACGCTCGAATCCGGCGACGTGTTCGTCCTCGGTGGGGACCACTTCGAGTACCGCTATCGTCGCGGTTCGAAGGTGTACGTCGACCGGACGAGCGCGCGCCCGACAGTCCCCTCGTGGTTCTCCGAACGCCTCCCCCTCTCGTACGATCTGGGCCGCGAGATACTCACGTTTCAGCGCGAACTGCTGGACAGACTCGCCACCGGCGGCCCGCCGGAGGTCCGCCTGTGGCTTCGGGAATTACCGCTCGACGAGAACACGGTCCGGGCGATCACGCGGATGTTCGCCGAACAGGTCGCTTACGCCGGCTCGGCGAGCGTCGCGACCGACGAGCGACTCGTCGTCGAGGAGGCACTGGACCACGACGAGTACGAGCGCCGCTACTACGTCCACTCGGGCTACGGTCGGCGCTTCAACGACGGCTTCTCGCGCCTGCTGGCCTACCACGTCGCCCAGCGCGCCAGCGCGAACGTACAGGTCGCCGTCGCCGACAACGGCTTCACGCTCTCGATGCCGCTGAACCGCAAAGTCGACGTGACCGGCATTGTCGAGGACATCGACCCGACCGAGGTCCGCGCGGACCTCCGGGCCAGCCTCGACGGGACGGACCTCCTCCAGCGATACTTCCGTATCAACGCGACCCGTGCCCTGATGATCCTCAAGCGCTACAAGGGCTACGAGAAATCGGCCAGCGAGCAGCAGGTCAACGCCGAGATGCTGCTCTCGTTCGCCGAGGACCTCGGCGAGTTCGCCGTCGTCGAGGAGACGTACCGCGAGATCCTCGAAGACAAGCTCAACGTCGCCGCCATCGAGGACGTTACCGGGGCGATCCAGTGCGGCGACATCGACGTCGAGACTGTCCGGGTCGACTCGCCGTCGCCACGTGCCTTCGGGCTGGCGACGCTGCTGGCGAGTGATGTGGTGCTGGCCGAAGACGAGAGCGCCGTCCTGCAGGCGTTCCACGAGCGCGTGATCGAGACAATCGACGACGAACGTCGCCCTGCCGAGGGGTGACGATGTGCGGGCCGATCTGACACCAACGCTTTTCATCGCACCGGTCCCGAATTCGAGCATGGAGACGATCAATCCCCGCGTGCAGGTCCTCTGGATCGGACGCGCCGTCGTGCTCGCGGCGGTCCTCGGTGCTGTCGCGGCCGCCGTCGATCGATTTGCCCTGCCGATCGGAACGGTGGCCGTCGGCGGCTTCCTCCTCGTGATCGCGCTCGCCGGGACCGTTCACGCAGTCCTTCGATTTCGTCGCTGGCGGTTCGAAATTCAGGACGACGCGCTCTATCTGGTCCGCGGCGTGATCACACAGGTCGACACCTCAGTTCCCTACGTCCGGGTCCAGCACACGGACACCCAGCGAGGGCCGATCGAGCGACTGGTCGGTCTCTCCAGTGTCGTCGTCTACACCGCCGGCACTCGCGGTGCCGACATCAGGATTCCGGGCCTGCGACCCCAGCGAGCGACGGAACTGCGCGAGCAACTGCGCGAACTCGCCGCCGAGAGCGAGGGTACCGACGCGGTATGATCGTCGTTCGCCACGCCAAACCGCCAAGGGCGCGACCGACCCAGCGTCGGCGGAGGCGACGATGAACCGCCTGCACCCGATCAGCGCCGTCGGCAACGTCCTCAATCGAGCGCTCAGTATCGGTGCCTTCGGCTTCTTCGTCGGGATGATGCTGTCGGGGCCGCTGGATCTCGTCCCGTTGGTGGCCGTCTTCGTCCTCGCGCCACTGGGTGCACTGATCGGAGCGGCCTACGGCGTCGCTCGCTACTACCGCTTTACCTACGAACTCTCCGGGGGCACGCTGTCGGTCAACTCCGGTGTCTTCGACCGGCAGGAGCGGGCGATTCCGCTCAGTCGGATCCAGAACGTCGACATCGAGCGTGGGCCGCTCCAGCGACTCCTCGGACTCGCCGTCGTGAAGTTCGAGACGGCGGGGGGAAGCGCGACTGAGGCGACGCTGAACGCCGTCTCCGCCGAGGAAGCCAGCGACCTCCAGTCCGAGGTCGCCCGCTATCGCCAGCGCGAGACGGAGTCTGACCGCTCCGAGACGACCGACGGCTCCGCTGAGGGCGAGCGCGCGGCCTCGGTGACGGACGCCGACGAGACGGCGAGCGAGCGGTCGATCGAGCAACCGACCGAAGAGCGCCTGTACGAACTGTCGACGGGCGATCTGCTGACACTCGCGCTGGTCTCGTTCCGGCCGGCCGCGCCCGCGGTGGTCCTCTTCAGTGTCCCGTTCGCACAGGAGTACGCACTCCGCGTGCTCTCGGCGACGGTCGAAGCGGTCGGCGGCCCGGCGACGGTCTCGCTCGAACGACTGGCGACCTACTCGACGCCGGAGGCATTGCTGGTCGGCATCGTAGCGGCCGCGCAGTTCGTGCTGGCCGCGTGGATCCTCAGCGCCGCGTTCACCATCACGGAGTACTACGGATTCCAGATCGACTACGTGGGTGACGATCTGCGCTATCGTCGGGGACTGATACAGGAGTACAGCGGGTCGATTCCCCTGGCGAAGATCCAGACCGTGACTGTCCGCGAGAACGTCCTGATGCGGCAGTTGGGCTACGCGGCACTCGCGGTCGAGACCGCCGGCTACGCGCCGGGATCGGGCAGTCAGGACGCCAGCAACACGGCGATCCCACTGGACGACCGTGAGACGGTGCTGGCACTCGCCGAGGCGCTGACCGACGCCGAAACGCCGGCCATGGAGTCGCTCCCGACCCGGTCGCGACGACGGTACGCCGTCCGGTACTCGCTCGTCCCGCTGGCGATCACCGCCGTCCTCGGTGTCGTCGACGGGGTCGCCATCCCGGTTCCGGGCGGTCCCTCGGTCGCGGTGTCGATTCCGTACTGGTACGCGCCACTGGTCCTACTCCCGCTGACCGTCGTCGCCGGCCATCTGACGTGGAAGCACCGTGGCTTTGCCGTCCTCGATCACCTCTTTGCCACCCGGAGCGGCGTCCTCGTTCAGGCGACGCGGTTCGTCCCGTACTACCGCGTCCAGACGGTGATCGACTCACGGACCGTGTTTCAGCGTCGCCTCGCACTCGCAAGTGTCACAGCCGACACGGCCAGTACCGCCAGTCTCATCGGCGGTGACGCGACGGCCCACGACGTGGACGACGCGACCGCACGTGAGCTACACGGTACCCTTCGGTCGAACCTGATGGCTGATCTCAGGGCGAGAGAACGGGGCGACCGCGGGCACGCGCTGGCGGCCTACCTCGCCGAGCAGGCCGGCGAAGTTCACGACCCGGCTGACGAGTCACCGGGTGATCCGGGCGACGAGCAACGCCCCGGCGCGTCGAGTGGGCGAACGGAATCGGGCGAAGATTCGCCGCTCGAAGAGTAGGCCGACAGTCAGCAAAGCAGCGTGTGCAACGCCTCGGGGACGACGAGCACGTCGCTGCCGGGTTCGATGGCCGCCTCGACGCTGTTGGCGGCGTGCATGAGACAGGACTCGACCACGTCGGATGACTGACTGTTCGTGATCCACACGTCGTAGTCGCGCAGGACGCGGGCGACGACGAAGGCCCGCTGTGCGCCCGCCTCGTAGCCCGCGGCCATCTCGTCGTACAGTGTCGACGCAGTGTCGGCCCCGGAGAGCCACTCGTAGAACCGCTGTTCGCCGGTCCCGTCGCCCGCGCCCTCCGCGAGCGTCGCCGGCACGACGATCCGACCGCCGGGGCGGAGTGGATTCCGATCACCCAGCGCGACGTAGGTCGCCGCCCGCGTCGCCTGATAGAGGTTCGCGTCCTTCGGTGCGCCGACGCCAGCGACGACCGCGTCGTACTCGCTGTCGACTTCGACGGAGAGGGCCGTTCGGGCGGTCGCTGCGAGGTCGCGGACGACGGCCCGCGAGTCGCCCGCCGCAGCGTCCATGATCCCCGCGGGGCCGTGGGTGACGTTCAGACAGAAGTCGACGCCAGCGCGGTCGCCGGCACGGTCGAGAAAGTCCCGAAAGGGGTTCCCGTCGACGCGACCGAGGCGCACGCCATCCTCGCCCAGCAGCGCCGGGCCGTGGCTGTACCGGATCTGGGACTCGCTGCCCGCACCGACGACGACGGTCTTCGCACCACCGGAGAAGCCGGCGTACTGGTGTGGCTCGACCATCCCGGTCGAGACGATCCGGTCGGCGGCCGCGACGGTCTCGTGAATCTCGATCGGGACGCCGTCGACCTCGCCGACGGCGACGGTCCGGTCGGGATCGTGATTGATCGCCAGATCGGCGTGGTCGCCCAGTGCGCGCTCGATCTCGGCGTCGGTCATCGGCCGGTGGAGACCCAGTCCGACGACGACGGTTACCTGTTCGCGATAGACGCCAGCGCGTTCCAGTTCGGCCAGTAAGGCGTCCAGTAGCACGCCGTCGGGCGTCGCTCGCGTCACGTCGGTGACGACGATTGCGACGGTGTCGTCCGGGTCGACCCGGTGAGAAAGCGGTGGGCCGTGTGGATCGGCGAGAGCGGCGCTGGCTGCCTCGGCGGGATCGACAGCCTCGCCACCGGACGGTGTCCCAACGGTGACCGAACAGTCCGGGAGTGAGAAAGAAAGCCCGTCTCGACCGTACTCGACGTGGTAACTCATGGCTCGCAGTTGCACGGCCAGCGCCGTGTGCCTTTCTGTCCCGGCGCTATGCGGTCGTCGTCCGGTCGGGCAGGAAGGGCACGCGTGCGACCGCGATGGGGAGCACGAGGATGCCGGTCACGAGGCAGGCGTAGACGAAGGCTGCGATGGGCGGGGCGACGGCATCACCGGCCTGATCGACCAGAAGTGCGAACGGGACACCGACGCCGACCAGCACGCCCCCTTCCAGGCGCGAGCGCAGGGTACCGGCGGCGTCGATCCAGCGACTGCCGACCGCGCCCCCGAGACTCCCGCCGAGCGCGAGTACGGCCTCCTCGCTCGCGCCGGTGACGACGACGGCACCGACTGCGATGGCCGCGGCGGCGGTGAAGGCTCGGGCGGGCCGTTTTCCGACGACGTGCCAGCAGGCCGCGAGGATCGCCAGCCCGAACAGCGTCCCGACGAGCACGTCACCGAGGTAGTGCATGCCGAGGACGACCCGGGAGAGCGCGATCAGCGCGACCGCGAGGGCGACGCCCACGACGACGCGGGCGTCGTCGAGTCGGTCCCGAACCGTCGCAAGCCCGCCGTAGACGACCACGGCGGCGACGGCGTGGCCGCTCGGGAAGCCGTAGGGATCGTTTTCCAGCGCGATCAGCCGCACCGACTCGGGTGGCCGCGGGAGTCCCAGCGCCGTCTTGACGAGGATCACCGTCGCCAGTGCGACGAAAGCGTAGCTGACGACCGTCGCCGTCGACCGGCGTTCGCCGAGCCAGTACAGCACGGACAGGACGAACAGCAGCACCGTCGCACCGCCGAAAGCCGTGATCACGCCCATCGGATCGACGAGCCACGCCGGCACCGCCGCCCAGATCTCGCGTGAGAGTCCAGCGAGTCGGAACATAGCGAACTCGTCTCGTCACCATCACTTAAACAGATCGGCACCGCTCGGCACCGATTTCGTGGGTAGCTGGCAATAACTGATAGCCTTGCCCCGAGCAAAACTGTATGCACAAGAGGGTACAAAATGGTCGCTTTCCCGAGTCACGAACCGCCGAGTGCAGGAGCGAACGTATCGACGGAATCGGTGGTGGTTCTATGACCGAGATTACCACCACCGACCGGATCGACTACCGCTGTCGGACCTGTGAGGTACGATTCGGCGTGCCCGAACACGAGACGGTCGTCTGCTGTCCCGTGTGCCGGATGAACCGGATCGAATCGCTGGACGGGTGAGCGCCCGACTCACTGTGCCCACTCGACCATCCGTGCGTACAGATCGTCGGTCGAGAGCGCACCCTCGTCGCCCACGAGGACGAGTGCCTTCTTTGCTCGCGTGAGCGCGACGTTGATCCGCCGATAGTCCTCGAAGATCGGGCCGTCGAGGCTCTCAGTTGCGACGAAGGAGACGATAATGACGGGCTTGCTCGACCCCTGAAACCGGTCGACCGTGTCGACAGCGACGCTCTCGGACACGTGTTTGTTGATCTGGGCGACTTGCGCGCGGTAGGGCGCGATCACGCCGATGTCCGCCTCGTCGACGCCCGCTGCCCGATACGATTCGACCACGTCGGCGACGGCGGCGGCCTCCTCGGGGTTCGTGTTGCCCTGGACGTGGCCGTCCGGGTCGACGAAGTTCACGCCGTCCCGGAGGTGCTCGGGGAGTTCATCGCGTTCGACGCCCGCGAGGTCGTCGATACGCTGGGCTGCTACCTCCCCTGTGGCGGGTCGTAGCTGTCCGTCGTAGAACTCACGGGAGGCGAAGGCCTGAATCTGCTGGGCCATCCGGTACTGACGATCTAGCAGGACCCCGGCGTCGGGATAGGCTTCGATGAGGCGTTCGAACAGCGACTGTGAGAGGGTCTCGTCCTCGGACTGGACGACCGGCGGTAGCTGCTGGTGGTCGCCGACGAGGACGAATCGGTCGGCAAGCGTCGTGGCAGCGAGCGTCCCCGGTTCGGTAAGCTGGCCGGCCTCGTCGACGATGGCGACGTCGAACGACTGGGTCTTTGCGACCCGCGAGCCACAGGAAGCCGTCGTCGCGGCCACGACGCTGGCGTCTTCGAGTCGCCCGACGCAGTCGTCCGGGTCACCGGCGGTCTCCAGCCGATAGTGTTGCATGTCCTCGCGGACGCCGCTCTCGGTGCCCAGCCTGACGATATCCGTAAAGCCCTGGTCTTCGAGCGCTTCGAGACAGTTGTCGACCGCCCGGTTGGTAAAGGCCGACAGGAGGACCCGATTGCCGCTCTCTCTCGGGTCGCTTTGCTCCCCGCTCGATTCTTCGGCGGGGCGTTGCCCCGCCCCCTCGACGAGCGCCCTGACGATCCGGGCGAGCGTGTAGGTCTTGCCCGTCCCCGGCGGGCCGTGGACGAGCGCGCAGTCCTCGGCCCCTACAGATAGCTGGACGGCCTCGTTCTGGGCGTCGTTGTTGTCGATGAACGTCTCCGACACGTCGTCGAACTCGGGAGCGCGCCGGCCGAAGAGCACGTCTTTCTGCTCGGGGGGCTGGGTGAGCAAGGCGTCGTGCAGGGCCGTCAGCATCCGATCGGTTCCGATCTCGGAGGGGTACACGTCCAGCCGGCGGAGAGCGACCGGCTCGTCGGTCGTGACGACGATCTCTGGCCGGGCGTCCTCGCGGCTCGCGGTTCCACCGCTCGCCCGTCCCGAGGACTCGCTTTGTTCGTCCTCGCGCCCCAGGCGCTCGACGCGCGCCATCTCGGAGTCCCCACTGACCGGGTCGCCGTCGCTCGCCAGTGCGATGTCGCCCTCGCGGATCTTCGAGACGGCGTCGGTTCCGCGCGCCCGGAGTTCCCAGCGCCCGCTGTCGAGCTGTCGCCGGCCGGTCGGTTCGAGGTCGATCAGCGCGCGGTCGTCGTCGGCCCGCTCCTCGGGGGTCTGGTCCCAGAGTTTGGCGTACTCGCGGTGGACTGCCCGGCGCTCGGCTTCGATTGCCTCGTAGAACCGCTCGAAGTAGTCGCGCTCCTCCTCGGGGATCGGCGTGCCGATCTGCCCGGCCTTGGACTCCTGATCCAGACGCCCCGACACGGCCATGCAGGTGTCCTGCTCGAAACAGTACTCACACTTGGCGTCGGCCTCGTAGCCCGTCGGCACCGAGGCGTCGTACTCCATCGCTGCGATCTCGTTGCGCGTGCGGACGACGAAGTTCAGCAGGCCGTCGTTGATCGAGAACTCCTTGGCCGGCGAGAGATCGCCCGACTCCTCAGTTCGTTCGACGGCGGCGTTTTTCGTGTACAGCAAGGTCCCGGTGTCGGGCGCTTCGTCGCGGCGCTCGCCCAGTATCAGGGCGTAGCAGGCCGCCTGAATCTTGTCCTGAAAACGCGGTTCCCGGCGAGTGTTCTTCCCGGTCTTGAGTTCGACCGGCATCCCCCGGCGGACGGCGTCGGCCCGTCCCTTGATGCCGTACCGGTCGGAGATCAGCGTCATCTCCGAGCGCCATTCGTCGGCTTCCGTCAAAGTCCCTTGCTTGAGCCACCCGTCGATGGCCGTCGCGTGATCGCTCACCTCGGTCTCGACTTCATCGGCGTCGCGGCCGAGCAGCCCCAGATCGAGGCCCGCCTTCTCGACGTGATCGGTGACCGCCTCCTCCACGTCGCGCCCGCGGAGCAGGTCGCCGAACACCTCGTGGACGATGGTCCCCTTGACGACCGGGTAGGCCTGTGGCGTCCCCGAGAGCTTGTTGAGGTAGTACATCCGCGGGCACTGGACCCACGAGCGCACGTCGGTCACGTCGACGAGGAAGTCCGGTTCGACGACGACGGCGGCGTCGCCGCCGACGGAGTACTGGGTCTCGCCGCGATACTCGCGCTCTTCGGCGTCGTAGATCGCCAGCTCCATTCCCGGTTCGAGCACGTCGCCGGTCTCGGTCCACTTGCCCCACAGCGTCGCCGTCACTGGCTCACCGGCCCCTCGGTCGGGCCGGACGGTCACCTCACAGAGGTCGCTCTCGCCGTACTGTGTGTTGACGGTCTTGGTCTCGCCCACCTCGACCGCGACGCCGCGTAATTGCACGCCCAGAGTCAGGAGCGGGCGGGGAAAAACGCTGTCGGTCGGCCCGACGCGTGCTCACCGATCGGCGTCGTCGGCCGCGTCCGTTCGATCGGTCGACGCTGCGTCCGTGTCCGACGAGTCGGCCGATCGGCCGTCACTCGTGACGGAGTCCGGCGTCACGCCCTCGCTGGCGACGCCGGTCACCGCCGATTCGCCGTCGGTGGCAGTGCGGTCGCCACGCTCCGACTGGCCGGTTTCGCTTCTCGACCCGCTGCTGTTCGGGGCGTCCGGCGAGACGGCCGGGACCTCGACCCGGTCGAGTGCGTCACGGACCACGTCGGCCGCATCGACGCCCTCGACGGTGGCGTTCGTCGAGAGCACGATCCGATGGGCCATCGTCGCGACGGCGAGTCGCTTCACGTCGTCGGGGACGACGTAGGACCGACCGGCGATGACGGCGCTGGCCCGGGCCGCCTCGAAGACCCGTTGGACGCCGCGGGGGGAGACGCCGACCTCGGAGCGTTCGTCGGCGCGGGTCTCGCGGGCGATGTCGACGATGTAGCGCCGGACTGGCTCGCGGACGATCACGTCCTCGGCGAGGTCCTGCAGGGCGAGTACGGTCTCGGCGTCGACGACTGGTTCGACGCTCGGGGCCAGCGTTCGGCGACCTGCCCGCCGGTCCAGCAGGTCCATCTCGCCGTCGATCGAGGGGTAGCCAAGCGATGTCTTGACGCTGAAACGGTCGCGCTGGGCTTCGGGGAGTCGAAAGGTTCCCTCCTGTTCGATCGGGTTCTGGGTCGCGACGACGACGAACGGTTCGGGGAGGTCGTGGGTCGTCCCGTCGACGCTGACCTGTCCCTCCTCCATCGCCTCCAGCAAGGCCGACTGGGTCTTTGGCGGCGCGCGATTGATCTCGTCGGCGAGCACGACGTTGGCGAAGATCGGTCCCTCGGCGAACTCGAAACTGCGCTCGTGTTCGTTGTAGACGTTCGACCCGGTCACGTCGGCCGGCAGCAAGTCGGGGGTAAACTGGATGCGCGTAAATTCGAGCCCCAGTGCCTCTGCGAGGACACGAGCCGTCACCGTCTTCCCGGTGCCGGGAACGTCTTCGAGCAGCACGTGGCCCTTCGCGAGGACTGCCGAGAGCACTTCGTGGAGGACGGTCCGTTCGACGACGGCGGCCGACTCGATGCGCTCTGCGACAGCGACACACGCCTCGGCCCCGTCGTCGACGGCGAAGTCCCGCGACTGATCGACCATGTGATCGTGTTGTCGTGTGGCCCCATCAATCCACGGCTTCACCGCCGGCGTAGCCACGAACGCCCAGTAGCAGGACCAGTACGCCGAACACGGCCATCCCCGCCGCGACGAGGACGGTCCGGTCACCGACGGCTGTCGTCCGTACCAGATCGAGCAGGCCGACGACGAGGACGATCACGACGCCGACTGCGACCGAGATCACCGCGTGAAACAGTTCCAGCCGCCGCGTCTCCGGGAGATGGCCCAGTTCGGCGGTGACGCCGAGTCCGAACGCCGACACGTCCCAGACGATCATCGCGGCGGCGGCAAGTGCCACGACGACCGGTCCCGGCAAGCCAAGCAGTCCCGCCCCGACCGTCGCCACGACCATCCCGAACGCGGCCAGCGCCGGCCCGCCGGCACGTGCGGGCAGCATCCCGGCGTACTCCGCGAGGACGAGCGCCCCGCCGACGAAGTACAGTGCGATCGGACCGAACAGCACGACGAGCACCAGCACCGACACCGGCAGCGGCACGGGGAGCAGCGAGAAGGTGAACGGGAGCATGCCCATTGTGAGGAACAGTCCGGCCACGAAGGGCGCGAGCGAGCGATTCGCGCGCGTCTCGACTGGGCGCGTCAGTCGCCGTAATCCGAGCGCCACCACTCCGAGCAGGACGGCGAGAAGACCGACACCGAGGACGACGGCGACGACCGGTGGGGCCACGAGCAGGCGGAAGACCGTCGGGACGAACGGTGCCACTCGGTAGAGCGTCGTGAAGACGCCGAAAAACGAGAGCGGGAGCACCAGCACGACGGCGACGACCGAGCCGACGAGCAGGATCGTGTCGATCCGCCGGACGCGGGCCAGCACGGCGTCGACGGTCGGCCGGCGGTGGCGCGGTGCGAGCTGTCGAATCGGCATCCACCGCAGGCCGATCCGGAGGAGGATCGCACTGGCACCGACGTACAGCAGGAACACGGACAGGCCGACGGTCGGATCGGTCGCGGAGACCGTCGCCCGGACCAGCACCACCGCGAGATAGAGCAGCGAACCGAAGACGCCCCACAGCAGGATCGAGACGTAGGTTAGCCCCTCCTGAAACAGCGCTGGCCGGACCGAGGTTGCCGACGCGGTGTCCGTCCAAGTGCTTCCCAGCGCGAGCAGGGCGATGGCGAAGCCGGTGAAGAAGACGCCGTAGGCCGGCCGAACGAACAGCAAGGCCGCGAGACCACCCACGAGGGCGGTCCCCGGCGGCAGGAGGATGATCTGGCCGATGAACAGCGACGCGAACCGGTCGCGATTCGCCAGCGCGATGCCGGCCGTCACCAGCCCCGTCAGCGTCGCGAGGCCGAGCGCGAACCGCCCGACGCTGGCACACGACGGCACGAGCAGCGTCGGTACGAGTCCGTCGCCAAAGCGAAGGCCATAGTTCCACGGACAGGTCGTCGAGACGACCAGCGCCCCGAACACCAGCAGCGACACGACCGTCAGGCTGGTCGCCCGCGGTCGCCCCTCGTCGCCCAGTGCCGTCGGCCGGTCGAGACGCGGTCCGAACAGCGCCATCTACGAGACCCTCCCGTCGATGCCGGCCTGTCGCTGCCCGGGCAGGCGCTCGTCGGCGGCGAACGCGTATTCGAGTGCCAGTGGCAGCGGCGTCCCGCGACGCCAGTCCATCACGCGCGCCCCGGTCGCCTGACAGCGTGCCAGTCGCGTGTGGCGCTGGAGTTGCTCGAACTGGCCGCTGACGGTGTTGTCCGTCACCACGTCCGGCGAGAGAACGACACCCGGGAACCCCTGTGAGCGCCACGTCTCCACAGCAGTAACGGGGCGGTCGTCGAGCAGCGGCGAGAACATGGCTAGCTGTGCCCCCGCTGGTGCCAGCGCCAGAAGTTCGGTCATCTGCCGGTCGGTGTCGGGCGCGCCGGTCGTCGCGGTCGTCGCGGTCTCGAACATGTCGAGCGCGTGCGACCGTTGCTGCTGACCGCTCGCCGGTGGGAGCCAGTGGAGTCCCGCCGGCCCCGGTCCGTCGGTGCCGACGACGGCGACGCCGACCTCGTGGCCGGCCTGCAGGAGGTCGCCGACGGCGTGCGTCGCGGCGTAGGCCGACAGTTCGACGGCGGTCGGTCGACCCGGCCCCGGCACCGCGCGACTGATCCGGCGTGCGTCGACGACGAGCACGACCGTCGCCGCCAGTCGCTGCTCGTAGTTGACTGTCGCCAGTTCGTTGCGCTTGGCGTAGTTGCGCCAGTCGATCCGGCTGGCGTCGTCGCCCCGGCGGTACTCTCTGGTCGAGTGGAAGGTCAGTCCCTCGCCGGGGTCGTCGGTGGTCAACTGCCCGACGAACTGCGAGCCGTGATCGTCGATCGGGGGTGCCTCGGCGTCGAGGCGACAGACCAGTTCCCGCTCCCCGGTGACGGCCGGGCGCACCGTCGTCACGCTCGTCCCGCCGAGGCTCCGAACCCGGACGGTCGGTGGTTCGAAGTCGTGGACGCCCCGCCGGGCGACGACGACGTACTCGACAGTCGCCGACGCGCCGGGTTCGAGCGTCGTCCCGAGTCGCGGCGAGCCACGCAGGACGGCCAGATCGGTCGGCACCGCGTCGACGACGCGCACGTCCGAGAGACCGTTTTCACCCTCGTTGGTAACCGTCAGCGTGACGTGGACGGGCGTCCCCGGCGGCGACAGGTCCGGGTCGACGTGGCGCGTGACCGACACCGTCGCCTCGCTCGGGGCGCTGGTGAGCAAGCCGTAGGCGAGATAGGCGAGCGGGACGACCCCGGCGAGCAACAGCGCACCGCTCCGGGTGAGGACGCCGACGGCTCCGAAGAGGATGGCCGCCGCCACGGCACCGCGCCAGCGCGTCGACGCTTGCTTCATCGCTCGCTCCCCCCGTCGTCCGCTCGCACGAATCGGTCGCGCTCGGGCGTCTCTGGACTGTCGTCAGTTTCCTCGGCCGCCACGGCCTCGCCGCTGGTCGCGTCGTTCGCGTCGGCCCCGTCGTTTGTCGCGCCGTTCGCGTTGGCCGTCTCGGTGTTTCGTTCGCGCTCGCCGTCGATGTCGACCGGTACCTCGTCCTGTCCGGGTGGCCGCGGTCCGCGGGCCGTCCGCAGGGGGTCGACAGCGCGCTGGACGCGGCCGTCGACGCCGCGCCGGAGGTCTTCGAGCGTCGGCTGGATCACCGGGACCGACCGCGGTGCGTTCTGTCCGGGCACGATCGGGATCGACTCCCCGCCGACTTCGGCCATCGCCTGCACGGTCCGTTGCAGGTGTCGCCTGACGACACGCTCGGGGAACAGCCACGCCTCGATGCGCTGGCGCAGCGACCGCGAGGGGAACGAACACGTCGGTTCGAGGACGGCCGCGGCGACGGGATCGGTCGTCCACGCTCCCGTTTCGACCGCCTGTTCGACCTCGTCTCGTGACGACTGTATCGCGAGTGCATCCACGAGCGCACGCCGGAGGATCGGGCGCACGATCTCGAAGCCAGCCTCCAGCGACCGCTCGGCCCGGGCCTGCTCGCCCGCCTCGGCGAGGACGGCGGCGAACGACTCGCCCGAGAGCACGTCCTCGCCGCGTGACCGCTCGGGCGACTGTTCGAACAGCGCACCCTCGTCGGTCCAGGGCGCAGCGAGGAGCGACTGGTCGTCGGTACTGGGTGAGCCAAGGAGTTTCCAGACCGCAGCGACCACACCGAACAGCGCAAGCAGGACGATCAGTGCCGATCCCGCCGACGCGCCGATGCCACCGCTGCCCAGTACGAGCGCCACCGCTGCGAGGCAGACCAACACCGCGCCGATACCGGCCGTCGGACGCATCAGTACTCCTCCTCCTCGTCGACGATGGTCTCGAACGCCGTCCGTGCCCGCTCGAACTGTCGTTCTGTGAGCGGTTCGTCGCCGTACTCGACGGCCCGGAAGGTGTCGGTCAGCGCGTCGACGGGCGCTTCGGGCAGTCCCCGCTCGACCGCGCGACGCGACACTTCACCGGCCGTTCTGCGGGGCCACTCGTCGGGGATCACCTGTCTGGCGAACTGCCGCCAGACGCGCCTGAATCGTTCGGTCGGCGACCTGTCGGCATCGACCGCTGTCTCGTCGACGGACGGCTCCCCGTCGGTATCTTCGCCCGATGTCGTCCGGCCGAACAGCCGCCGGGGCGACGTGATCAGTCCGCGAACGAACGCGATCAACCGGGCCAGGAGACCGGCGAGCCACGACGGCACGTCCGTGAGCGATGCACTCGCGAGTCGGTCCTCGAACCGCTCGACCCGACGCACGATGCCGTCCAGCGTCGACTCGATGCGCCCGGTGAGCCACAGCGTGTCCGAGAAGAGCCGATCCCCGAACCGGCCGACCGCTCGTTTCAGTGAGCGTGCCACACTGCCGGCGTCCCGGTCGCTCCTGAGGAACGAAAGCAGCCCGACGGTGAGCACGACGAGCGCGACGGCACCCAACAGACCGGTTCCGCCGCCCACGAGATAGCCGGCTGTGAGCGCGTAGATGATGCCGACGGCGACGGTCCCGGCGGCCAGGCCACGCCGCCCGCCGGCAGCGTAGCCGCCGATGGGCAGACCGACGGTGACCACGACGGACAGGAGCGCGAACAGCGCCGTCGGGATGTACACCAGTGCGACGGGGTAGCTGGCGGTCTGGTCGGCCGTCGTGACGGTGACGCGCGTGGTCGGATCGGCCGGCAGACGGATGTCGACGGTCCCGGCAGCGTCGGTCCGGCCCAGCGAGGACCCACCCATCGTCACGGCGCTGTCGGTCGCCGGTCGGTCCCCGAGCGTCGCCGTGACAGTCGCCTGCTGGCCGGGGACGGCCGGAAACGACACCGACTCAACGGCTACGTCCAGTCGGCGGACGGTGACGGCTCGGACGCTCCTGAACGCGCCGCGTTCGACCTCGACGCGGAGCGTCCCGTCGCCCTGCTCGGGTGCCCGGATCGTCGCCCGTCCGTCGGCGTCGGTCTGCCCGACCTGCTGGCCGTCGACCGACACGGTCGCGTTCGGGACTGGGTTGCCGACCATCGTGGCCCGGACCGTCGTCGTCTCGCCGGGGTAGGGCTGGCGCTCGACGGCGATATCGATGCGCCCACGGACGGGATACTCGCTCGAACCGTTTTCGGCCTGCTGGGCCTGCTGGGTCGCGACGCCACCGAGTCCGGCCGGAGACACACCCTGCGAGTCGGGACGCGACACTTCGCCGCCCGTCGAGGAGCCGATTTGGCACTGGCCGCCACTCGGCAGTTCGACCTCGATACGGAGGCGCTTCTGGTACGGGACCGTCCCCGTGACTCGTCCGTCCTCGTCGGTCCGGCCGACGGCGCGGCCATTGAACCACACTCGGCTATCGCTGACCGGTTCGCCGTCGTATCGGATCGTCGCCGTCACCGACTGGCCGGGCACCGGCGTCTCGGACAGGGAGATGGTGCAGTCAGACTCCTGATCCAGAAAATCGAGCGTCAGCGGCTCTGGACTCGGCGCTGTCGCCGGCATCGCGAGCGCCGCGACGAGCAGGCCGACGGCACACACCGCCACGACCAGCAACTGTCGGGTCGAGAGGCGTGCCGTCGGTTCGGAGGGGCCGCGTTCGTACATGTATGGGGAGCGATCGATCCCGGACGGCGTGACGGACCGGCACCACTGCCACGCCGGGGGACCAGCGGCGGTTCTACCGTACGTGTTGGCGTCGCCCGCAAAGAAATCCTCGGTCGATTCAGACGGAACGTTGTAGCAATTTACCGGTGAGCGTCTACCCGTGGCGACGCTCTCCGGTAAGTACATACAACTGTCCGTATCAGACGGTTCGGCCTCGCCGTGGTTCGGGCCGACGGCACGGGATCGTGGGACTGATCCGGGATAGATCGTCGACAGTCCGTATCGGGCGACAGCGCCCCGATAGCGCCGACCGATAGGTATTTTCAGATCCCCCACCAACCCCGCTGTATGCGCGTTCGTGAGTGGGATGACATTCTCGAAGACGTCGTCGAATCGAACGCCGACCCCGGTGGCTGGCGCGCCGTCGGCGGTGATCGGGCCTCGGGGATCGGCGAAGACCTGTACGTCGGCCACCCGTCGGTGGGCGTCTTTCAGCTCAAGACCTACGCGAAGAACCCCTACGACGTACAGGGTATCGGCTCGCGGGTCGCTCGCCGAATCGACGACGAACTCGACCCGCTCTTTCCCGAGCGCGGCAGTGGTGGGTTCGGTGTCCAGCAGCCACTCGAAGACGAAGACGAGGCCAAAGAGAAGGTCCAGAACCTCGAAACGGTCCTCGAAACGCACGCCGACGCGCCGACGACCCCGGACGCACTGTTCGAGGACGTGATGGACGCACTCGACTCGCCGGCCTACGGCCCGATGGAGTTCGACCACTACGACCGCCCGGATCAGCTGGACGACCTGACCGACACGTTCGAGGAAGCCGAGGAACTGCTCGAAGCGGAGTTCGAGGACGTCGTCGACGACGAAGTCGGCAGGGGATTCCACTGATGGGGACAGACGGGGGCGACGGGCGAGCACGCGGCGACCGAACGAGTACGGCCGCGTCCGCCGTTCGGACCTACTACGCGGCGCTCCGTTCGGGGGACCCACTCGGCTCGTTTTTCGCCGACGGCGACGTGGTGAAAGTCGGGATCAGCGAGCGGCTGGTCGGTGCCGATGCGGTCCGAGACGGCTTGCGAGAGCAGACCCGGACGACGACAGACTGGACCGTCGAGAGCCGGGACCTGCACGTCACCGACCGCGGGGACTACGCGTGGTTCGCGGACACCGTTGCGATGGGCTGGACCGACACCGAACGACGGATCCGCTACGAGTTCGACACCCGATGGAGCGGGACGCTGGAACGACGGCGTGCCGACGGCGAACCGACGGCGAACGCGGATCGCTCGACGACCGAGGACGCCCCGTGGCAGTTCGTCGGCATGCACGTCTCGACGCCGGGTGACCTGTGATGGTCGGTCCGACGACATCCGACGAAGACCGTGCGGACTTCCTGCTGAAGTTCCGCATCGGCTTCGCGCTACTGGTCGGACTCTCGATGGCGCTCGTGGCGCTGAACGGCGAGGCGACACTCCCGCTCGTGGCCGGTGCGGGCATCGGCGGCACCGTAGCCGGGGCCGCGCTTGGCTGGTGGGTGTTCCCCGACAGTATCGCGCTCGGCTACGATAATCGGCGACGGTAGCGAGGCCTCACGACGAATTTCCGTCGTGTTCGACGCCCTCGAACATAGTGAACGCTCGCTCGCGTTCCCCGTCTGTACCCGTCGGATAGATTCCCAGCAGCACGACGTAGTCGCCCTCGTGCTCGACGTTCGTGACCTGAACGTCGATGTCGATCCACCGCCGTCCGAGGCGGGCACGACCGTCGTACTCGTCGACGAGCGCCGTCGTACCGAGGATGTCGAGCGTCTGGTTCCCGACCCGGTCGCTGACGTTCAGTCGCCGGAACTTGGCGTCGAACTGTTCGGCGAGTTCGTCGTTCGACATCCGAGCGATCGGATTGAACGAGCCAAACAGCAGTCGTACCTCGGGGCTTGCGAGCGTGACGACCGTCGCCGCTCGCCGGGTTCCGAGACCGGCGACTTCGAGCGTGCGGTCGTACCGTACCAGTTCGTTGATCGCGGTGACACGCTGGGTCTGACCGAACAACGTGACGGTACGCGAGACGTGCTGGGAGTCGGCTCGCTGGATCTCGTAGCCCGCCGTCTGCTGTGCTTCGTCGCTCACCGTCGCCGGCGAGGCCTCGAAGGTCGTGCCCGCATCCGTCGCGACGAGACCGGGGGCGACTGTCGCGGTGACCACGACGGCCGTCAGGAAAATGGTCGAGACACGCATTCACCCACACTAGTCGCCTCGACCCCATATCGCCGATGCCTTGACAGAAAGGTGCTACACACGGTCGACGAATCGCCGTCGAGTCGCAGGCGGCTGTCGTTTCTGTCCGGGACTACTCCCCGGTCGCTTGCGCGTGCTCGATCCCTTCGAGCAGCGTGAACACGCGCGCTTCCTCGCCGGACAGTGCCTTCGGATAGATGCCGATCGCGACGACGATGTCGCCCTCGTGTTTGACCCTCGTCACGTGGACAGACACATCTACGGATGTCCCGCCCAACTGAGCGCTCCCGTCGTACTTCTCGACGGGCGCGTCCTGTCCGAGGACTGTGGCCGTTCGGTTGTCGACCTGCTGGCCCACGCTTAGTCCCTCGTACTGGGAACTGAACCGGGAGAGAAGCTCGCGGTTCGAGAGACCGTCGATCGGATTGAACGTCCGCGTCGCGATCTCGACCTGCGGGCTGGCGAAGGTCACGAACAGCCCCGCACGCTGGGTGCCAAGGCCCGGCAGTTCGACCCCGCGGTCGTACTGTGCAAGCTGATTGGTGACGTTGACCGTCCGGGTCTGGCCCGCGACGGTGAAGTTCCGTTCGACTGTCTGGCGGTCCGTCGAGACTTCTTCGTAGCCAGCCTCCGAGAGCGCGTCCTCGCCGACCGGCGCTGGGTCTGCGCTGAACGTCAGTGCCTGGTCTCCGGTGATGAAGCCACAGCCAGCCGTCGTCGCGACGACGGCGACTGTCAGTAGAAGTGCAGCTTTTCGCATAGTCGGGGATTTACCCCCGTCGATATATGCCTGCTGGCCCGTGGACGGTCTCGGCCCTCGCCGTCCCCGACTGTGCCGTTCCGATCAGGGATCGACTCGGTGGAGCCACGCGGCCGGGTCGTCGAGTTCGTCGTCGGTGGGGAGGTTCTCCGGCCGTTCCCAGACTTTGCTCGCGCCCGCGACGCCGCGCTCGTCGGCGACGGCGTCGAAGAAGGCTTTGCCCCGTTCGTACTGGCGCCGCTTCATGCCCAGTCCCAGCAGGCGACGGACCAGTTTCGCCACTGGTCCCTGCCCGCCGCGGCGCTCGTCGAGCTTCCGTCGGAGGTCGTCGTATTCGTCGTCGAACGCACGGTCCATCACGAGTTCGGCGTACCCCTCGACGGCCGTCATCGTCGTGTCGAGTGCGCCAAGCGACGTGCGGTCGATCGACCCCTCGGTCAGGGCCTCGATGGCCTCCTCCATGTTCGACTCCATGTGTGCCGAGAGCCACGGTGCCGCACCGAACTCCGCCGCGTGGGCGACTTCGTGGAAGGCGATCCAGCGCCGGAAGCGGTCCGCGTCGACCACGAGCATGTCCGCGACCTTTTCGATGTTCGGATGGACGAAGTACAGCGCGTGCTCGTCGCCGTCGGCCAGCAAGAGCGGGTCGTACTGTCCGAGGACGTTCCGGCCGAGAAAGGAGAGCGCGAAGGCCATCGACCCGGTGTTGGCGATCCGTGCCACGCCGGGCATGATCTCGGCCTGTTGCTCGATGGGGCGCATCACCCGCTCGAACGTCTCGATGTTTGCGTCGATCCAGTGATGTCGGTTCTGGATCTCGACGGTGTCGGGGAGGTCGAACCCAACGTCGGCCACCTCGCGAACCCGGTCGCGGGCATCGCGCACGTCCGTCGCGTAGGCTCGCTCCTGTCGATCCGTCAGCGCCAGCGATCCGGGATCTGTCGAACTCTTGGCCGCCTCGGCGACGGCGGTCCAGTCGATCGGTCCGTCACCGGACGCACCGGCGACGGCCTGTACACTGCGATACAATCCCATACACGAACAAGTGGGGGCGAGGGGATAGGCCTTCTCCCTCCGGCGATGGTCGTCAGGATTGTGCCGACGGGCTACGTCGACGCTGTCGCAGGCGTCGCACCAGCCAGACGATCACCAGTGCGACACCGACCACGGCGACCGGATGGCGACCAAGCTCTCGGACGACCGACACCGCGACACCCTGTGGGTGGACATCGACGGACCGGACTTCGAACTCCCCGACACCGCCGGACTCCCACGCAGGTGTGGGTTCGAGTGTGGCGATGCGCCGCCCGTCCACCGCGACGACGACACTCACGCCGGTCGTCTCCAGAAGCGGCCCGAGTCGGTCGAGGTGGTCCGTCGGCAGCGACCGGAACAAGGAGACGGCCGCGCCGAGTGAGGGCGCATCGAGCGTGACGGTGTCGCCCGTCCCCGTGATCCGGTACTCGTGATCGTCTCGTGTCAGCGTGAGGTCCGCGTCGATGGCGAGCGGTGCCTGCGCCGACGACTCACTCGTTTTCACGGGTCGTCACGCGAATCGTGCCGTCGAGACGCCAGTGTGCGTGTTCCGCGTCCTCGCCGGTCCCGCTTGGCACGTCGACTTCCATGTCCTCGAACTCGTAGGTGATCTCGGCGTTTCGGCCGGTGAGGCGGTCGTAGAGGCTGATCGCCAGCTCCGGCCACGTCGTCGTTTCGTCGATCCGTTCCTCGGGGGAATCTGTTTGGCTCACACTGACGTGTATGTCAGCCTACTACTTAATGGCGCACCCAAACTGGATCGTATCGAGTCGCCGGCCCCATCACTCCCTGCTACTGGTCGATCAGGTCCACGGGCTGGTCACAGCCGAGCACGGCCCGTGCGACGAGGGCCGCCACCACGGAGAGAACGAGCGCGAGGACTGCCAGAACCGGGATCGAAGCGCTGCCACCGTCGTCCTCGACAGTCTCGTCGGCCGACTCTTCCGTCGGCTCCGCCCCGCTGTAGGGCGCGTTGTTCGTGATCGTCGCGTCGTCGAGGTGGAGTTCCAGGAACGTGAATTTCGACATACACGTGTTTCACCGGGTCGCCACTTATGAATTCGGTCAGGTGATGTGAGACAAACGTTCATCACGGGTGGCGTCAAAAGGCGTGCCATGGACGAGCAACGACGTGCGTTTCTCGACGAACTGCTCGCGACTGCCACCCCCTCTGGGTACGAGACGGCGGGCCAGCGAGTGTGGATCGACTACGTCAGCGAGTTCGCGGACGAGGTGCGGACCGACGACTACGGCAATGCAGTGGCCGTCCTCGAAGGGAGTGGCGACACCGAAATCGCACTGGCGGGCCACGGTGACGAGATCGGATTTATCGTCCGGGACATCACCGACGACGGCTTCCTGCGGATCGAGCGCATCGGTGGTTCGGACAGCACCGTCTCGCGCGGTCAGCACGTGACCATCCACACCGCCGACGGGACCGTCGACGGCGTCGTGGGTCAGACGGCGATCCACCTTCGTGACCCGGACGGTGACGAGGTTCCCGACGTGAGCGAGCAACACGTCGACATCGGGGCAGAAGACGGCGACGAAGCAGCCGAACTGATCGACCGGGGCGACCCGATCACGTTCGACCAGCAGATCAGCGAACTCGCGAACGGCCTCCTCTCGGCGCGAGGGATGGACAACCGTATCGGCATCTGGGCCGCCGCCGAGGGGCTGCGACGGGCCGCAGAGCGAGGGACTGACGCGACCGTCTATGCGGTCTCGACCGTGCAGGAGGAGGTCGGCGTGCAGGGCGCGAAGATGGTCGGGTTCGACCTCGACCCGGACGCCGCCATCGCAGTCGACGTGACACACGCGACCGATCAGCCGGATTCGCCGGGCAAGAAATCCAGCGGCGTCGCGCTGGGTGACGGTCCGGTCGTCGCGCGTGGGAGCGCGAACCACCCCGTGCTGGTCGATGCCGTCCGCGAGACCGCCGGAGCGGAAGAGATCGACGTACAGCTACAGGCCACGGGCATCAGGACCGGCACCGACGCCGACGCCTTCTACACGACACGTGGGGGCATCCCGTCGCTCAATGTCGGCCTGCCGAATCGCTACATGCACACGCCGGTCGAAGTGATCGATCCGGTCGATCTGGACGCGCTGGCCGACCTGCTGGCCGGCTTCGCGGTGCGTGCGGACTCGTTCGCACCATTCCGCGTCGACCTGTAGTTTCACCAATCGACGAGGAGGCGTACGCAAGCGGTACGTTTAAGCAGCCGTCGCCAGCCCCTTGGGGTATGAGTGGACGACCGCTCGACGTGCTCGAAGCGTCACTGGGCGAAACCGTCACCGTACAGCTCAAAGGCGGCGAACTGTACGAGGGAGAGCTTTCTGGGTACGACCAGCACATGAACCTCGTCATCGAGGACGAAGACACAACGATTATACGCGGCGATAACGTCGTGTCGATTAGTCCATGACTGGCGCAGGAACCCCAAGCCAGGGCAAGAAGAACACGACGACACACACGAAGTGCCGTCGTTGCGGAGAAAAGTCCTATCATACCAAGAAGAAGGTCTGTTCGGCGTGTGGCTTCGGTAAATCGGCCAAACGTCGCGGCTACGAGTGGCAGAGCAAATCCGGCGAATAAACTGAACATGCACGAAAAGTGCGGCGTTGTAGGTATCGCACTCGAAGACCGTGACGCCGCCCGCCCGCTTTACTACTCTCTGTATGCCCTCCAGCACCGCGGCCAGGAGTCGGCCGGCATCGTCACACACGACGGCTTCCAGCAACACAGCCACGTCGAGATGGGGCTGGTCGGCGACGCCTTCGATCAGGACGATCTCGAATCGCTGAACGGACCGAACGGGATCGGCCACGTCCGCTACCCGACGGCCGGTAGCGTCGACTCCTGCTGTGCACAGCCGTTCTCGGTGTCGTTCAAGTCCGGTTCGCTCGGTCTCTCTCACAACGGCAACCTCGTCAACGCCGGCGAGATCCGCGACGAACTGGCGAACCTCGGCCACGCCTTCACCAGCGACGGCGACACCGAAGTGATCGCCCACGATCTGGCGCGGAATCTCCTCGAAGCCGACCTCGTCCGCGCAGTCAAGCGGACGATGTCGCGCATTCACGGCTCGTACGCACTGACGATCATGCACGACGAGACCGTGATGGGTGTGCGCGATCCCGAAGGGAATCGCCCGCTGTGTATCGGTAAGCTCGACGACGGGTACGTGCTGGCCTCCGAATCTGCGGCCATCGATACGCTGGATGGCGAACTCGTCCGCGACGTTCGACCGGGCGAACTCGTCGTCCTTCACGACGACGGCACCGGCTTCGACACCTATCAGCTCGTCGAGAAAGAGAACACGGCCCATTGCTTCTTCGAGCACGTGTACTTCGCGCGACCGGACTCGACGATCGACGACCATCTGGTCTACGAGGTCCGCCGCGACCTCGGGCGCAAACTCTGGGAGGAATCCGGCGTCCAGAGCGACGTGGTCCTCCCCGTGCCCGACTCCGGGCGGGCCTTTGCCTCGGGCTACGCCGAGGCCGCACAGGAGGACGGCGCGGACATCGAGTTCGCAGAGGGACTGATGAAAAACCGGTACGTCGGCCGGACGTTCATCATGCCGACGCAGGACGAGCGCGAGCGGGCGGTGCGGCTGAAACTGAACCCGATCAAGTCGACCATCGAGGGCAAGACCGTCACGATCATCGACGACTCGATCGTCCGCGGGACGACCTCGACGCAGTTGATCGAACTCCTGAAAGACGCCGGCGCGGAGGCAGTCCACGTCCGCATCGGCGCGCCCGCGATCATCTCGCCGTGTTACATGGGAATCGACATGGCGACACGCGAGGAACTGATCGCGGCCGACAAGTCGGTCGAAGAGATCCGCGACGAGATCGAATCGGACTCGCTGTCCTATCTCTCGGTCGACGCCATCGCCGAAACCTTAGAGAAGGGTCACGACGAACTCTGTCTCGGCTGTGTCACGGGGCAGTACCCCTACGACATCGAGGGCGAGGAGACCGACCGCGACGTGGATCGGCCGGCCATCGGCGACCAGACGCTCCAAGCCGACGACTGACGCCGTTTTCTCTTTTATTCGTCAGAACAGCCAGTACAGCATCGCGTAGACGACGATGCCGAGCGTAAAGGAGATGAGCCACAGTCCCGCGGCCGCCTTGCCGACGCGGGGGTGTGCCGTGTTCGGGAGTTCGGCGATGGAGTGGCTGTAGGCCAGCAGCAGGACGTAGTAGACGAGCGGGATACAGACGATCGCAAGCAGGATGTGGATCCCGAGGATCGGGAAGTAGACGTAGCTCTCGATCCACGTCGGCGCAGTCTCGGGGAATCCCGTCGGTCCCAGCAGGGAGACACGATAGAGGTACAGTGCGAGGAACGCCACGAACAGACCGAACGTCGTCACCATCAGACGCTGGTGGCGTCGAATATCGCCACGCTTGACCGCACGAATGCCGACGACGATGGTCGCGATTGCTGTGGCGCTGACGAGCGCGTTGATGTGGGGAATCGCCGCAAGCACGGCGTCAGGCGCGGCAGGGAGTGCAGTCAACGGCCCGACCCGAAGGACCGCCCCGAACACGAGCGCCAGCGAGACGATCGTCAACAGCGCCGTCACGACCCCGATCCGTTCCCGCACCAGTCGTTCCATAGGCGAGCAGTTAGAGCGAACGGACAAACGAATTGCGCTCTCGGAGCGCCAGTGCTTTGCCCCGGCCGCGAGGAGATGGCGGTATGCTCGACGTTGGCGAGGACGCACCCGGTTTCGAACTGCCAGATCAGCACGGTGAGACGGTCGCCCTCTCGGAGTACGACGGCCAGCGCGTGGTGCTGTACTTCTACCCGCGGGCCGACACGGAAGGGTGTACGATCGAAGCCGAGGGATTCCGCGACGAGTGGGATCGCTTCGAGGGTCGGGATATTGCGGTGTTGGGCGTCAGTGACGATCCCGTCGAGGACCTCGACGACTTCGCCGCGAAGTACGACCTGCCCTTTCACTTGCTGTCGGACGAGGACGGCCGCGTCGCCAGCGCGTACGACTCCTACGGCGAGAAGCAGATGTTCGGCAACACGTTCGATGGCGTCTTTCGCAACACGTACGTGATCGGCGCGGATGGGCGTATCGAGTCCGTCTACGAAGGCGTGTCGCCGGAGGACCACGCCGAGGAGATCCTCGACGACCTCGCGTGAGGTCTCGGGGACCCGCCGGTAGTCACCCCTCGTAGCGCATCGACGCCATCTCCGAAGCGGCGTCTTGCTTCTCGAAGCCACAGGACTCGTAGAACTCGACGAGGTCGTCCTCACAGGAGAGATAGAGTACGTCCACGTCGGCCAGATCCGGGTGATCGGTGATTTCGTCGAGGAGTCGCCGCCCGACCGATTCGTCACGTACGTCCTCGTGGACGACGACATCGTATATCTTCCCGTAGTAGACGAAGTCCGTCAGCACGCGCCCCGTCGCGACGAGGCGGTCGGTGCTGTCGACTAGCCCGACGAACACGTCGGAGTTCTCGACGGCTCGTTCGACCTCGTCACTCGAACGGCCGGCCCACCAGTCGTGGGTCCGGTAGCAGTCGACCAGATCGTCGACGTAGCCACGGTGGTCCGTGACGGCAGTGAGTTCCATATCTCAGGGTCTGGTGCTATCGGTTTGGCTGTTGTGCAAACCACTTTCCGACTGAATTGTCTCTTGTTGCCACGTCACAATAACACACTTTACTGGAATCCGACAATCACTACCTATGTCGGACCCCTTCGGTCGAGCGATCCGTGACCACCAGCGAAACGAGCGCGCGAACCCACTGCTCCTTCGGGACGGCGAGGAGACTGACGAGCATCCCATCGAGTCGTTCTACTTCGAGAACTTCGAGCCGACCGACCACGGCGAGTGGCTCGAATCGTGGCTGGACGGGCCGTTGCTCGACCTCGGCGCTGGCGCTGGGCGACACGCACTGTCCTTTCAGGACCAGTTCGAGACTGTCGCCATCGAGGTCAGCGATGCACTCGTCGAGACGATGCGCGAGCGTGGCGTCACAGACGCCCGCCGCGGGGACATGTTCACGCTCCGCGAGCAGTTCGAGCGCGACCGCTTTCAGTCGGCGCTCGCAATCGGCACCCAGCTCTGTCTCGCCGGCTCGATGGACGGTCTCCGGTCGTTTCTCGCCGACCTCGCCCACGTGACGACGCCGGATGCGACCGCCGTCGTCCACAGCTACGATCCGACCGTCGAATCCGTCGCGGACCTCGTCGGCTACCGGCCGGATCCGACGCCCGGACTGGCACACCGCGTGCTGACCTTCGAGTACGAGGGCGAAACGGGCGAGATTCTTCACTTTCGGCTGTTCAGTCCGGAGCGACTGCGAGAAGCGTCGGTGGCAACCCCCTGGACCGTCGCCGACGTGGTCCGTCCCAACTGGGGCGGGAGTTACCGTGCGGCCCTTCGAAAGGCGGGCCACGAGCCATGACAGTGACAGCGGTCGGCCGACGAAGCGAATCAGAGCGTCCCGGTCCAGCCACACTCGGTGCAGGCACAGAGACCCTGTCCGTTCGCCGTCGCCGCCGAACAGATCGGGCACGCGTTCGCCGGCCGGCCACCGTCGGCGATGGCCCGCTCGGCCGTCGGTGGCTCCGCAGGTGACACCGGAAGCTCCGGATGACAGTCGGGACAGAGCCACTCGATAGTGCGATGGGTCATCGATTCGCCGTGGCGACGATGTCGCCACACCTCGCGTACGTGGTTGCTACAGTTGTCACATTCTACCATGTTAGCAGTACACATGGGGAGGGGACTAAAACACGTTTCCCTAATGTCGAGCGTACGTGAGAATATTCCTTAAGGACGACTGTATTGTTTCGAGAAAACACCGTCTTCGGTTTCAAATTGCGGTTCGAAACCCCTGTTCGTTGGATTCTATGTGTTTTGCTTCAGACGGGGAGTGTTGTTGGTTCGGTGGACTGTTTGAATTGCGTGTTCAGTGCATGTGCGTATTGACCACTATTGCTTGACAGGGGACTCCCACATCAGGATTCCAATGGAGCTGATAATAAGTATGACACCGCCCACGGCGAGTGCGAACGACGGGGTGACAATGTCGGAGATGACACCGCTCCCGAGTTGGAACGGGACGACTGCGAGTCCACTGATCATGGCCATCGCGCTGAGAACAGTTGCTCGTCCCATTGTCTCGATATGGTCGTTGATGTACTGGCCGGCGAATGACCGTGTCACATCGGACAATCCTCGGATCAACAGGAACGTCGGAAGAGCGAGAATCGGAACGAAATACATTCCCACCAGTGCTCCGCCGACGACGAAGGGCAAGACGAGAAACCACGTTTGTAGTCCGAGACGAGTGCGTATCGCACCAGTGTAGTAACTTAGTCCCGCTCCGAAGAGGCTGTACGCCGCGTAGAACCACCCGAGCAGTGATTTTACTTGGCTCTCGGACACACCGAGATCGAGGACGACCGACTCGAAAATCGGCTGGAGGAACACGAACACAAGGTACGTTACTGACGCGTAGAGGACGTAGTAATAGAGGACGAATGCCCGGATGTCACGTCGTGAGAGGGCCTTTCTGACGATGGAAACCGTACGACGAAAGTGCAACTCCGAAGTGTCGGCTTGTTCGTAGGTCTCCGGTTCGTCGACCGTGAGGAGGACGAAAACACCGAGTGCCGTGACTGCCGCAGCGACGAACCACGGGTACGAAAGGTCGATACTCCCGAGATAGCCACCGACAATCGCCGCGCCTGCGCCGATCGCCAATGAGACGGATTCACCTCGGCCACGGACGTGTGCGAACTGATCTTCGGAGAGGTCATCCGTGAGCGTATCGTACAGCCAGGCATCTTCACTTCCCGACCGGAAGTTGTAGCCCATCGACCAACAGACGTACAAAAAAGCTAACGGCAAGAACGAATGTGACAGCCCGATGCCGAGAAGCGTGACTGAGATGAGCGTTGTGCCGATGAGCAGACTATTACGACGTCCGACACGGTCACCAATGTAACCGGTCGGGATCTCACCGACCAGCGTTGTCAGGTTGTAGATGGCCTCAAGAATAGCGATTTGCGTAAAATCGAGGCCTTGCGCGAGAAAGAAGAGATACATGACCGGCCGATAAAATTCGACAGCCTTTGTCGACTTGTAGAGATAATATTTCAGCACACTCGTCGGAGGGAGATTCTTCTGCGGCGTCCAGAACAACACAGTCATACTGAGCTTCGAGAAAGTAGAACTATTATTGTTGTGTTATGATAACTTCCGCAATCCGTAATACTATCGCCTCAAACGACAGGTCTCTTCTCTGTACTGACCGACGGGCATCCGGGCGACCGAGTGGTCCGTCAGGACCCGGTAGGTCGCCCGGTTCACCGGCCCGATCGAAGTGAGGGCCGGGCTTTTTCGCCCACGTTTTTGCGCGAGTGGTGCGCCTCCGGCGCACCCGCAGCGGAAAAAGGTGGTTCGGCTGTACTGATCACCGTGGGCATCCGCGGCGCTTCGCGCCGCGGTTCGCTCCGAGCGCCGCGAAGCGGCGACTCGGAGGTCGTTTTTAGCGTAGATTTTTGCAAGGAGTGGTTCGAGCGCGCCGAAGGCGCGACTCGAACCCGACGCAGTAAAAAGGTACTACTGGAAGGTTCGGGAGACGGTGTCGTCCCGATCCAGTCCGGCTTCCTTGTGTTCGATGCGTTCTTCCATCTCCTCGTAGCGCTCGCGCACCTCGTCGTCGACGCTGGCCCCGACCTCGTCGAGGGCCTGCTCGAAGTGGTCCATCGTCACGACGACGTTGCCCACGGAGTCACCGATCTCGTCGGGGTCGACGCTGTTGATGAACTCCCGGGTCGCGGCCATCGAGGCCTCGCGGGCGACGGCTTCGATGTCGGCACCGACGTAGCCTTCCGTCCGGCGGGCCAGCTGGTCGAGGTCGACGCCATCGGCCAGTGGCTTGTCGCGGGTGTGGACCGCGAAGATGGCGCGGCGTGCTTCCTCGTCGGGCACCGGCACGTGGACGTGTCGGTCGAGTCGACCGGGGCGGACCAGCGCCGAGTCGATGAGATCCGGGCGGTTGGTGGTCGCGATGACGACCACGTCTTCCATCGCCTCCAGCCCGTCGAGTTCCGTCAGGAGCTGGGACACGACGCGTTCGCCGACACCGGAGTCGGTGGACTGTGAGCCACGTTCGGCCGCGATGGAGTCGATCTCGTCGAAGAACACCACGGTCGGGGCGTTCTCGCGGGCCTTGCTGAACACTTCGCGGACGCCCTTCTCGGACTCGCCGACGAACTTGTTCAGCAGTTCGGGGCCTTTGATCGAGATGAAGTTCGACTCGGCCTGATTGGCGACGGCCTTGGCGAGCAGCGTCTTCCCGGTGCCCGGTGGCCCGTACAGCAGGACGCCTTTGGCGGCCTGTAAGTCCATCTGCTCGAACACGTCGGGGTATTCGAGGGGCCACTGGATCGTCTCGCGCAGACGCTCTTTGGTGTCGTCCAGCCCGCCGACGTCCTCCCACGAGATGTCGGGGACTTCGACGAACACCTCGCGCAGGGCGCTTGGTTCGATGCCTTTGAGCGCCTGTTTGAAGTCGTTCTTCTGGATCTCCAGCGATTCGAGTACCTCGGCGTCGATCTCGTCGGCTTCGAGGTCGATGTCCGGACGGATGCGCCGGAGCGCGTTCATCGCGCTCTCCTTGGTCAGTTGCGCGAGGTCGGCACCGACGAAGCCGTGAGTGTTCTCCGCGTAGGCTTCGAGATCGATGTCGTCGGCCAGCGGCATCCCGCGGGTGTGGACCTGCAGGATCTCCTTGCGGCCCTCCTTGTCCGGGACGCCGATCTCGATCTCGCGGTCGAAGCGACCACCACGCCGGAGCGCAGGGTCGATGGCGTCGACGCGGTTGGTCGCGCCGATGACGATCACGTCACCGCGCTCGTCCAGTCCGTCCATCAGGCTCAGCAACTGGGCGACGACACGTCGCTCTACGTCACCCTGCGTCTCGCCGCGCTTGGGGGCGATGGAGTCGATCTCGTCGATGAAGACGATCGCCGGGGCGTTCTCTTCTGCCTCTTCGAAGACCTCACGGAGTTGCTCCTCGCTCTCGCCGTAGTACTTCGACATGATCTCCGGGCCGCTGATCGTCGTGAAGTAGGCGTCGATCTCGTTGGCGACGGCCTTGGCCATCAGGGTCTTGCCGGTGCCCGGCGGCCCGTGGAGCAGGACGCCTTTCGGCGGTTCGATGCCAAGCTGCTGGAACAGCTCTGGGTGGCGCATCGGCAGTTCGATCATCTCGCGGACCTGTTCGAGTTCGCCGTCGAGACCGCCGATGTCTTCGTAGGTCACGTCGGGGGTCGCCTCGCCGCCCGCACTCTCGCCGGGGGCCGCCCCGGTGATCTGTTCGGCGGGTTTCTCGCTGACCTCGATGTCGGTCTGGTCGGTCACCACGACCGTCCCCGAGGGGTCGGTCTCGGCGATCCGCAGCGGGATCTTCTGGCCGCTCATGCTCGACAGCGGCCCGAGACCGAAGCTCACGGGGACCGTCTGGCCCTGCGTGACCGCCTGTCCGCTGAGGTTGTTGCGGATCATCGGGCCGACGTTGCCCCGGACCCGGAGGTTCTGGGGCAGGGCCACGGTGACCTGCTTTGCGACGGACACGTCGGCCTTCTCGACGATGACGCGGTCGTCGATCCCAACGTTGGCCTCCTGTCGAAGCTGGCCGTCGATCCGAACGACGTTCTTGCCGCTGTCTTCCGGGTAGCCCGGCCAGACACGCGCGACGGCCCGAGAACCGTCCCCCTCGATAACGATGTAATCACCGTTTTCGAGGTCCATCTCTTCCATGGCCGATCGGTCGACCGCTGCGAGTCCGCGACCGGCGTCTTTCTGCTTGAGTGGTTTGACAGAGAGTTTCATTCCTGGGGCACCTCGCTGGTCATTTCGATAGTGAGAACCCCGTTTCGGATAAACGCTCGTGCGTCCCCGGCGGGCACCTCGATGTCGTACTGTTCGTCGTCGACGACGACGATGGCCGTGCCATCGACGATATCGACCGAAGCGTCACCGGCGACGCCCAGATCCGCCGCCAGAACGACGGCGTCGTCGTACTCGAAGCGGGACATCGGTGCGTCGCCGAAGAGCTGCTGTTCACTCGTCATGCTAACTATGAGTTAGTGAGACAACTATATAAACTTTTCCCTGAAAAACACCATAGGGCGTTCCGATTAGCAATTAGTGGTACAATTGCGGTTCACATCTCGTGCGGGCGTAGTACTATACGAATGGTTCCCGTCTGGACAGTCATGGACACCGTGGCCCACGATGGGAGAGCGACGGCCTCCCTGCTCGTCGAGGATGGAGATGGTCCGACGCCACTCTACGTCCACGGCAGTGGCGGGACCCACCGACTGTGGAGCGCACAGTACGGCCCAGACCGCCCGTCGCGGTCGGCAGTGGTGCTCGATCTGAGCGGCCACGGCGAGAGCGACGACGTGGCGACGGCGGCCGGCCCGGCGACGCTCGACGCGTACGTCGCCGACGTGGCAGCGGTCGCCGACGAGACGGGAGCCGACGTGCTGGTCGGGAACTCGCTGGGCGGTGCCGTCGTCCTGCAGGGCGTTCTCGACGGAAAGCTGACGCCCGACGCGCTCGTCCTGACCGGGACCGGTGCGAAGCTATCGGTCCACGAAGCCTTGCGTGAACAGCTAGCGACGGATTTCGAGGCTGCCGTCGACCGGCTCCACGAACCCGACATGCTGTTTCACGACCCGCCTGCTCGCGTGCGCGAGCAGTCCATCGAGACGATGCGTGCCGTCGGCCAATCGGTGACGTGCCGCGATTTCGAGACGTGCCATCGGTTCGACGTCCGTGACCGACTCGACGAGATCACCGTTCCCACCCTCGCCGTCTGTGGCGAACACGACCGCCTGACGCCGCCAGCGTTCCACGAATTCCTCGCCGAGGAGATTCGCGACGCGCGTACCGAGGTAATCTCCGACGCGGCGCATCTGGCGATGGTCGAACGTCCAGCGGCGTTCAACACGGCCCTCGGGCAGTTTCTGGACGATCGATTCGAGCGGTAAGGAGGGGCATAGCGACGGGACGGGTGCCATTGCACCGTCCTTCGACGGCTGGGCTGTCATCGATCCGTGCGGCCGCACGACGGGTATAAGTCGTCGTTATCGACAGCAATGTCGGTACAAGGAGCGACTGTTTATTCTGACAGGAACCGTAGGACAGCGGACATGTCTTCCGGTCGTCCGGTCGGCACGGCCGCGCGAGTCGCCCTCGTCTGTCTCGTCGTCGGTGTGCCACTGATCGGGGCCGTCGGCCCCGCACTCGCGGCTGAAGGCGTCGTCGTCGGCCGGCCACAGATCGAACTCTACGCACCGGACAATCGCGTCGTCGGCGGTGAAGAAACGTCTTTAGAGGTGTTTCTCTCCAACGCCGGCCAGATCACGCGGCCGGGACCCGCACAGTACGAGCAGCGGGTCACGACGGCACGCAACGTCCGCTTCGAGGTACTGACCGAGGAGCTACCGGACGGACTCGCCGGCAACGTCGACGTACTGACCGGGACAGTCCCCGTCGGATCGGTCCCACAGGGCACGGCCGGCCCGTTTCCGCTCAGACTGGAGTTCGACGAGGGCGTCGAACCGGGCACCTACGAGATTCCTGTCGAACTCTCGTATGACTACACCCGGTTCGTCGAGTACAGCGACCTCCGTGAGCCGGTGTACGTGGACACGCAACGTCGGGAGACCCGCCGGCTCACCGTCGTCGTCAGGGACCAGCCACGGTTCGAAGTGAGCAGTTCCGGCCCGGTCGTCACGGCTGGCGACACCACGGTTCGGTCGTTCACGATCACCAATGTAGGGGGTGATGTCGCGAGCAACGCCACCCTCACGCTGGCGGCCGGCGACAGCCCGCTGTCCTTCTCGGGACCCGGAGACGGTCGTTCGGCACAGGTCGCACTCGACCGTCTCGAACCCGGCGCGTCCAGTTCGGTCTCGGTTCGCCTCGGCGCACCGGCGACGATTCCACCGGGTGCGTACCCGCTCACGGCATCGGTCGACTACCAGACGGCCGGTGGCATCTCGGCACAGTCCCGACCGGTGTCGGTGTCGGTTCCGGTCGGCAGCGAGCAGGAATTCGCCATGACGAACGTGACCGACACGCTACAGGTCGGCCAGCGTGGCACGATCAGCGGGACCGTCGTCAACACCGGCGGGCAGACGGTCTCGAACGCGGTGGTCCTGTTCCCGCGAAACGCGACCAGTCTGCGCCCACGGGCGTCGGAGTATGCCGTCGGCACCCTCGGACCGGGCGCGAACGCCTCGTTCGAGTTCACCGTCGACGCGACCAACGAGTCGGGTGCCGGGCCGCGAGTCCTGCCCTTCACCGTTCGGTACCGCAATCCCGACGACGAGATTCGCACCAGCAGTGCGGTCGACGCACCGATCACGCTCGACACCGAACAGACCTTCGCGGTCCGGTCAGTCGGGAGTGACTTTCAGGTCGGCGCGAGCGGGACGCTGGTCGGGCAGGTCGTCAACACGGGCACTCGAACCGTCACCGATGCCGTCGTCGTCTTCGAGAGCGACGGTACCGTCCAGCCCCGAGAGACGCGCTACCCCGTCGGGACGCTCGACCCCGGCGACGAATCACAGTTCCAGTTCCCGGCGGACGTGTCCTCGGCCGTCGACGCCGGCCCGCAGTTCGTCACCTTCCGGGTCCGGTATCGCGGTGGCGACGACCAGATCCGCCAGAGCGACCCCATCGACGCGACCGTACAGATCGGGCCGGAACAGTCGTTCTCGATCCGTAACGTGACGGGCACACTGCAGGCGGGCGAGTCCGGGACGATCGACGCCACCGTCGTCAACACCGGGAACCAGACCGTCACCGACGCCGTCGTGGTGTTCGCGACCAACGCGACGGCGATCCAGCCACGGACCCGCGAGGTCGCCGTCGGGACGCTCGAACCCGGCGAGTCCGCGCCCCTCTCCGTGACCGCGGACGTGCCCCGAACGGCCGATACGGGGTCGCGACCGCTCGTCTTCAGAGTCAACTACCGTGATGCCGACGACGAAGTTCGGACTAGCGATCCGCTCAGCGCCCGGGTCGACATCGAACGCGAACAGTCCTTTGCCATCGACGACGTGGCGTCGACGCTGCGGGCCGGCGAACGCGGTCGAGTCGACCTGACGCTGCGCAACACCGGGAACCGAACCGTCGACGACGTGCGACTCCTGTACACCGGCGAGGGACTGGTGCCACTGGCGCCCGAGTCGGCCGCCGGCACGCTCGCTCCCGGCGAGTCGGCGCGGGTGTCGTACAGTTTCGACATCCCCAGAGAAGCCGATCCGGGCCGCCGTTCGCTCCCGTTCGTCGTCCAGTATCAGGGCCGCGACGACGAGACGCGGACCAGCGGGCCGCTGTCAGTCCAGACGGCCGTGGCCGCCGAACAGACGTTCGCACTCCAGAACACGACGAGTACGCTCCGGGTCGACGACACCGGACTGGTCGGGGGAACGATCGTCAACACGGGCGATATCGTCGCCGAGAGCGTCGTCGTCGCGGTCCAAGAGACGGGGACGACACTGATTCCCCGCGAACGGGAGTTCGCGGTCGGACAACTCGAACCCGGCGACCGGGCACCGTTCGAGTTCCGTTTCGACGTGACCGCCGACGCAGAACCGGGCCGGCGCCTGTTGACGGTGCAGGTCCGATACCGCGGACAGGACCAGCAGGTGCAGGTGACCGACGACATCGACGCCCCGATCGCGATCGGGCCACAGCGTGACGAGTTCGCCCTCACGGGCGTGAACACGACCGTCCCCGCTGGCAACACCGAGATCGTGACGCTCCACGTGCGCAACCGCGAGAACGAGACGCTCCGAGACGTTCGGGCGCGCCTGTTCGTCGACGACCCGCTGGCGAGTGACAACAGCGAAGCCTTCATTCCGGAACTCGGCCCGAACGAGACGGCCACGCTTCGGTTCGCGGTCTCGGCCGACGCCGGTGCCGTTCGCAAGCAGTACCCCCTGCTCGTCGACTTCACCTACGAGGACGAGCGCGGCGAGAGCGTCCTCTCTGATACGTACTTCGTGGCCGCGGACGTGGTCGAACCGCCCGCCCGTGAGTTCCCGGTCCCGATCTTGCCCGTCACGGTCGGCGTCGCCGTGCTCGTACTGGTCGCACTCCTCTACGTCAAGCGGGCGGCGATCCTCGGTGCGTTCGGGCAGTGACGCCGGATACTTTCAGACGCAACGACAACGTTCCGTATCAGGACCGTGCCGGCGTCGGCGACCGTGCGTCTCCCCCCACGGCACCGGCCCAGCGCGCCCGGACGACGAGCACGGACGGCAGGACCAGCAACGACGTGAGGAACGCATAGAGGACGCTCAGCGCGGCCAGCACACCGAACTGTCCGATCGCCGGGAACGTCGCCAGCACGAGGACGCCGATGCCAAAGACCGTCGTTAGCATGGAGCCAGCCAGTGCCCCACCGGTCCCGGTCACCGTCGTCGTGAGTGCGTCGTCGAGGGCCGCACCGCCACGGCGCTCGTCGGCGAACCGGTGGACGAAGTGAACGCCGTAGTCGACCCCAAGCCCGATGGTGAGCGCGAGCACCGTCGCGGTAAAGGCGTTCAGCGCGATGTCGATGGCTCGCATCGACGCACCGACCAGCGCGACGGTCGTCAGGATCGGGAGCAGGACCGTCAGCCCCAGCGTCGCCCGGCCGAACAGCAGCCTGAAGACCACTGCGAGGGCAAGCCCGGTCCCGACCAGCGCGACCGCGAGACTCGACAGCGCCGACGCGAAGATGAGGTCGGCGACGGCTTGAAACACGACGATGTCGCCTGTCGCCGTCGCCGTGTACGGCATCCGGTCCGCCAGCGTTCTGGCGTTCGCCGTCACGTCGGTCGGATCGGCGTCGGCCTCGACCGCGTAGACGATCCGTGCGCTGCGCCCGTTCTCGCTCAGGTACGAGCGGGCCGTCTCGCCCGCCGGCGAGGCCAGCAGTGCGTCGTACACCTGCCCGAGGTTCCGGTCGGGGATCCCGTCGCCATCGCGGTCGTTCCGCCGGACCAGTTCACGGAAGTCGGGATCGGCCGCTGCGTAGGCCTGGATGACGGTCACGATCGACTGGCTCCGGGCGGTGCCGTCCGGTCCCGTGACGACGGTCCCGGGTGGATCGGTGCCGACCCGCTGGAGCGATTCGAGCGTTCCGTCCGCTGTCAACGGCCCTCTAACGTAGATCGTGACGGTGTCCTCCTCGCCGGTCTCGAAGCGGTCTTCGAGGAAATCCAGCGTTCGCGTGACGGTGTACTCGCCCGGCCGGAACGGTTCGGGGAGAGCGTCGAGGTACGACGGCGTCTCGGCGGGGGGCAGGAAGTCCTCCTGTGAGAACTCCGTGTCGACACCGGTGGCGTAGCCGGTCGCTCCAGCGGTCACGACAGCTACGAGCAAGAGAAAGACCAGCGGTGCGCGCCGAGCCACGACGACGCCGACAGAGAGCATTCGCCCCACACGGGATCGATCGGACCCGATCGGTCTGGCCGTCGCCTCGGGCAGCCACGTCCGGGCGCGATACTCGTCGGCGAGTACCTTCGCAGCGGGGACGAACACGCCGAACACGAGCGCCGTGAACACGATTCCGACGGCTGCGACCAGTCCGAACCGCCGGATCGGGAGGAGACCACTGGAGAGGTTCGAGGCGAATCCGATCGCCGAGGTGATCGTGACGACGCCAAAGGCCACGGTCAACTGTCGGACCGTCACCGCCATCCCGGGCCTGATCGCCGCTCCCTCGACCCGCTCTTCGCGGTAACGGTTGATCGCGTGGATGCCGTAGTCGATACCGACCGCGAGCACCAGCGGCGGCACGGCGACGAGGATCTGGTCGAACGGCTGCCCGATCAGTCCCAACAGCCCGAACGTCCAGACGGTCGTCATCCCAAGCCCGACCAGTCCGACCAGCAGGTCCCCCAGATCACGGTACGCGAGGATCAGGAAGGTGACGATCAACACGACCGACGCCGGGACGACCACGAGCAGCGTATCGCCGATCACCGCGCCGAACTCGCCTTCGATGATCCCGCCGCCGAAGACAGTCACGTCGGGTGCGAGGGTGTCGGCGACGAGCGCTGTGCGGCGCTGGATCGGCCCGAGCGGTTCGACGCCCTCTGGCGCGGCCGGGACGGCGTGCGAGACGACTGCGATCGTCGCGGAGGCGCTGGCCGCCTCCCGATTGAAATCGGTGCTGAGCAGCGCCGAGAATCCGGGATCGGCCCCGGCCCGGCGGACGGCGTCGTCGATCTCACTCGGCGGCGCTCGACGGACGACACGGACCCGTTCGGCCGGCGTCGTCGCCCCCGGATCGAGTTCGAGTGCGACCCGCTCGGCGACGCTCCGGGTGTCCGTGACGCGGAGGTCCTGCCGCTCGCGGATCTCACGCTGCAACACGAGCATCCGAACCAGTGCGTCCCGTTCGAGTATGTTCTCGCCGCGCTGGATGAACTGTGTCGTCCCGTCGGCCGGCGTGAACGGCGGCGCGAACTCCCGTTCGACGGCCTCTAGCGCGATCTGTTCGGGGAGTTCCTCCGAGAACGCTTCCGTGCCGGTTTCGGTCGTCACGTTCGCCAGACCCACCGCGAACGGGATCGTCAGCAGGAGGAAGGTCAGGACGACGACGCGCGGTCGCCCAACCACGAGCGCGACGACCTGTTCGACACCGCGAGCGGACTTGCCGTCAGTCTCGCTGTCGTTCTCCGAGGCTGGCGTCGAGCGGTTCGGTGCCACGGAGTGGAGAACGGCCGCCAGTCCAAGAACGGACGACACCGTTCAGTGGAGTAAGGTTCGCTTGCACGGGATAACGACCGCCGAATCGGGCGACGGCTCCGCATACTGCCGGCTGTACGTCTGTGAAGAATTTCGCGACCCCGGGGTCGCGAACATCTTGAAACAGTTACAGCCGGCAGTATCAGTACAGATCGTCCAGTTCGTCTTCGACGTAACTGTGTTCCTCACCCGGGAATTCGCCGGACTCGACGGCGTCGACGTAGCTCTCGACGGCCGAGTTCATCTCCTCGCGGACGTTGCCAAAGCGCTTCGAGAACGGTGCGACGCGCTCGGAGAGTCCGATCACCTCGTCGATGGTCAGGACCTGCCCGTCACACTCCGGGCCGGCACCGATACCGATGGTCGGGATGTCGATGGCGTCGGTGACGGCGGCCCCGAGGTTCGCCGGGATGTGTTCGAGGACGAGCGAGAAGGCACCGGCCTCCTCGTGGGCGCGTGCGAGGTCGATGATCTCCTCGGCCGACTCCGCGTCGGTCCCCTGCCGGAACAGACCGGTCTCGTTCTCGCTCTGTGGGGTCAGCCCCAGATGGGCCTGCACGGGAATGCCCAGTTGCGCGAGCCGTCGGGTCAGATCGACGGTGTGGGGACCGGATTCGAGTTTCACGCCGTCGGCACCGGCCTCCTTGACCATCCGGCCACACGCTCGGATCGACTCGGCCTCGTCGACGCCATACGAGAGGAAGGGCATGTCCGCGACCACGAACGCCTCTTCGGTCGCTCTGGCGACTGCGGCAGTGTGGCTGGCGATCTCGTCGACGGTGACCGGCAGCGTCGAGTCGTGGCCGAAACGGAGGTTCCCGATCGAGTCCCCGACCAGCGCGATGTCGACGCCGGCCTCGTCGACGACTGTCGCATCGGCCGCATCGTAGGCCGTCAGCATCGTCACCGGCTTCTCGCCGGCCTTCGCGCGAATGTCTTTGGCCCGCATACCCGTGGATGGGCCTCGCCCGCTGATAAACACTGTCATAGACTGACTGGTGACGATCCGCAACTGATTAGCACGAGAACACCCGAGTCGCAGGTATGCCACACGTCGAGGAGACCGATCCCGACGGCGTCGACTTCGGGTGGGTGATGCAGACGACGTTCGTCACGACCATCCTCCTCGGCGCGCCCGTCGTCGCCATGCTCTCGCTGTTCGTCGAACTGACGACGTGGCTCGGCTGGGCCGAGTTCGCAATCAGGGTCGGTGCTGTGGTCTGGTTCCTCACTGCGGCCGGCGTCTACACCTACGCTCGCTACCGGGACGACGAGTGACGATCACGGACCCACTGGAAGTCCATCGACGCCCGTTCGGCGGCCGTCCGGTCGCTCTCTGAATCGCCGACGAACAGCGCCGCCGACGGCTCGACGCCGAAATCGTCGAGGATCGCTCTGAGCGGCGCGGGATCGGGTTTGTACGTCGCAAGCGAGTCACGGCCGACGACGGACTCGACGTGCGCGTCGATCTCGTGGGTCGCAAGCGCGATCCGGCAGGCGCTCTCACAGTTGAGCGAGCAGACGCCGACCGGTACGTCGAGGGGCAGTTCGTCGGCCAGTCCGAGCCGACTGGACTGGCGTGCGCCCGCTCGCTCGTGGTCGGCGATGGCGCTCTCGACGAGATCGCGATGGCCCGTCTCGTCGGACAGTTCGAGCATGTCCCACAGCGACCGGCCGTCGGTGTCCACGCCCCGCTCACGCAACGCCGCGTCAACGTCACTGGCAACGGCGTCCCAGTCGACAGCGAGACGGACGAGAGTTCCGTCCAGATCGTAGACGACGGCGTCGTAGTCGTTGGTCACGACCGGACGAAGGCGGCCGATCGAAAAGAGCCTTCGGGCGACTCACTCGCCCAGCAGTGCCCGGGCGATGACGTTCTTCTGGATCTGACTCGTCCCCTCGTAGATGGTCGTCACCTTCGCGTCGCGGTAGAACCGCTCGACGTCGAAATCGGTGGTGTAGCCGTAGCCACCGTGTAACTGGACGGCCTGCTCGGTCACGTCGACCGCGCCCTCTGTGGCGAAATACTTCGCGACGCTGGCGGTGGCCCGCGCGTTCTCGCCGCGATCCATCGCTCGCGCGGCGGCGTGGGTCAGTTCTCTACCGGCCCGGATCGTCGTCTCCATCTCCGCGAGCGTGTGGCGGACGCTCTGGATGTCGCTGATCGGGCCGTCGAACTGCTCGCGCTCGGTGACGTACGCGACTGTCTCGTCTATGGCGGCCTGCGAGAGACCGACGGCCTGTGCTGCGATACCGATCCGTCCACCATTGAGGATCGACAGCGCGGCGGCGAGGCCCTGCCCCTCCTCTGTGAGGCGATTCGACGCGGGGATCCTGACGCCGTCGAAGGAAAGCGTCGTCGTATCGCTCGCGCGCAGTCCCAGTTTCTCCTCTTTCTCCCCGACAGTCAGCCCGTCGGCGTCTTTCGGAACGAGGAACTGCGTCACCGAGTCTGGATCGTCGCGGTCGGTCTTGGCGAAGACGATCACCACGCCGGAGCGTTTCCCGTTCGTGATCCACGCTTTCTCGCCGTCGATGACGTACTCGTCGCCCTCGCGGCGTGCGACGGTGCTCATCTGGCGCGGGTTCGAGCCGGCCTGTGGCTCCGACAGTGCGAACGCGCCGACCGGGCGGCCGTCGACCATCTCGGGCAGCCACGCCTCTTGGAGCGTCTCGTCGCCGAACTCGGCGATGCACGAGGTCGCGAGACAGTGGACCGAAAGCGCCGTCGCGACCGACAGCGACCCGTAGGCGACGGCTTCGTTGACGACGGCGTAGGTCGATCGGTCGACGGCCAGCCCCCCGTAGGATTCGGGCACGGTCAGCCCGGTCACGTCGATGTCGGCGAGCGTGTCCCACGCGTCCTCCGGAAACCGTCCCTCGCGGTCGCACTCGCTGGCCGTCGGTCGTATCTCTTCGACGGCGACCTCGCGAACGGCGTCGCGGATCGCACGCTGTTCGGACGACAGATCCATACACCCCATTGGAGCGGGGTGACAAAAGGTGCCACGGCGCGGCGGCGCTACTCGGAGAGTTCGATGTCGAGGTAGTCTTCGAGCGCGACGATCACCGAACCGCCGACGCCTGCCTGCGTCGCACGCCCTTGCTCGACGGCGAGGATTTCGGACTCCTCGACATCGAGTTCCTCGGCCAGTTCCTGTGTCTGGAGACCAGCGTCCTGGCGCGCCTCGGTGACTGTCTGGCCGTATTCGGAGACGAGATACGGGAGCTGATCGTCGTCGTAGTTCGCACCATCCTCCCAGTGGCCGCTGTCCCCTTGCTGGGCGTCGTGGAGTCGGGCAGCGTTCTGGGCCGCGCGCTTCTTCCGGTTGACGTCCTGATCGTCGCGAGAACCGCTCGAACTGCCGGTGTCCCCACCCTCGCCGTGTTGGGCACAGTCAGAACACACCTGCAACGTCGCCCCTGCGACTGTCGCGGTCTCCAGATCGTCACCCGACGCGCCACAGAGTTCACAGCTCTCGCCGGCGCTTCCACTACCACTGCCGGTCGAGTATTTTGCCATGCGGGCCGTAGCGGTCCGAACGTATTTGAAACGTCCGCTTTGTCGCGAGTGTGAGAGGTTCGCGCGGAGCATCGCAAACGAAAGTGCTTTTACCCAACCACGGGATAGCAACGAATGCGCACGACGCAACGAGCGTGGGTAGCCAAGCCAGGCCAACGGCGCAGCGTTGAGGGCGCTGTCCTGTAGAGGTCCGCCGGTTCGAATCCGGTCCCACGCATCTTCTGAACGAGTAGACACGAGTGAAGAGATGCATCACGAGCGGATTCGTGCCCTGGAAGACGAGCGCAGCGAGTCTTCCTCCGGTTCGAATCCGGTCCCACGCATTTCTGCTGCGAACAACATCGTGAGCAGCAGAAATCTTTCCGAACGGATTCGTATCCTATCAGTCGCGCACAGCGAAGCGAGCACGTCTGAGTACGGTTCGAATCCGGTCCCACGCATCTTCTGAACGAGTGGACACGAGTGAAGAGATGCATCACGAGCGGATTCGTGCCCTGCAAGTCGCAGCGGCCGAGCATCGCGAGGCCGACCGTCTTGCTCCGGTTCGAATCCGGTCCCACGCATTTTTGCCACGAGCACATTCGCGAGTGGCAACATCGTACCGAGGATTCGAAGCACGGAACGAGGGAGCGAAGCGACCGAAGTTCAGGCGGTTCGAATCCGGTCCCACGCATTTTTGCCACGAGCACATTCGCGAGTGGCAACATCGTACCGAGGATTCGAACCCTGCAAGTCGCAGCGGCCGAGCATCGCGAGGCCGACCGTCTTGCTCCGGTTCGAATCCGTTCTCCCGTCTGTTGTCGAAATCTGACCGGCGTTCAGTGTCTTCCCACTGTCGTCGTAGTATTGAGTTGCCTGTCGAGTCATCAGCATTGATACTCGTCCACGACTGCTCGTAAGATGATCCACAAGCAGCGCCGTATCCTCCTCCGATAGCGTCGGTCGACCCATCGCGAACCCAGTGCTATCGCCCGGTTCTGGTCGGTAAGTCCACCGAGATGACTCGCTCACCGTCGCCGGTCCAGAATCTCCACTCCTGTTATAGAAATCGATAATTGGCCGATATCTTTATTACCTGCTGGCGGCAATTCGTATCTACGGCGCCATCCCGGTGCCAATACCACCACCACCCACCACCCCTTCCTTACTTTTCACACCCGTGAGCGACAGCAGTGTGTTCGCTCACCGACGACCACGACCGCTTTTCGGAATCCGAACTGGACGAGACGGTCGGTCACTTCGGACCGTCGCTGTGGCTCGTTTCCATGCGTGTAGCAACGGCTCCTCACTGTCGTTCGGCGCACGATGGAAGGGGAGGGATTCGAACCACCCGAAGACGCTTCCTCGCGAACGAGACTGCGTCTTCTATAATTCGAATCCCTTCGTCTAATCCATCGGCTCCTCACTGTCGTTCGGCGCACGATGGAAGGGGCGGGATTCGAACCGGAGGAAGACTCGCTGCGCTCGTCTTCCAGGGCACGAATCCCTTGTCTGTGTACGCACCGCTCACGTCCGTTCGCGGTGACGTATGGAAGGGGCGGGATTCGAACCACCCGAAGACGCTTCCTCGCGAACGAGATTGCGTCTTCTATAATTCGAATCCCTTCGTCTAATCCATCGGCTCCTCACTGTCGTTCGGCGCACGATGGAAGGGGCGGGATTCGAACCACGCGAAGCCCTGTGCGGGTAACCGTCCACCGGTGCTGGAGCCGGTCGACGGCGCTCTACCACTGAGCCACCCTTCCGCAGTAGGCGTTGGGACGTGAGCGGCTTTAATCCTCGGTCAGCGCCGTGCAATCGCGTCGGCGAACCGCTGTGCGTCACTTCGAACGTCGTCGGCGTCGACGTTCGGGAACGCTCCGTTGTCGTAGACGACCTCGCCGTCGACCATCGTGAACCGAACGTCGTCGCCGTGGGCAGCGAAGACGAGGTGTGAGAGGGGGTCGTGGATGGGTGTCGATCGGGGGGTGTCGGTCGCGATCCCGATCACGTCGGCGGGCCGGCCCGTTTCGAGGACGCCCACGTCGAAGCCGGCTGCGCGTGCGCCGTGCTCGGTCGCCATCCGAAAGACGGTCGTTGCGGGCAGCGCCGTGGCGTCGAGATGGTCGACCTTCTGGAGGAGCGCGGCCTGTCGCATCTCGGTGAAGGCGTCGAGTGTGTTGTTACACGGCGGGCCGTCGTTACCCAGCGCGACGGTGATCCCGCGGTCGAGGTAGTCGCCGACGGGTGCGACGCCGCTGGCGAGTTTCATGTTCGAACTCGGACAGTGGACGACCGTCGTGTCGGTCTCTGCGAGGAGTCGGCGCTCGCGTTCGTCGGTCCAGACGCAGTGAGCGAGCGTCACGTCCGGGCCGGTCAGGCCGACCTCGTGGAGCCACTCGATGTTGCCCATTCCCGTCCGTTCTTCGACAGTTGCGATCTCGTCGCGGTTCTCGCTGGCGTGGGTGTGGATTCGAACGCCGTCGTGGGCGTCGGCCAGTTCACGCACACCCCTGAGACACTCTTCCGTACAGGAGACCGCAAAGCGCGGCGTGACGGCGTAGCGAATCCGGTCGTCGAAGCTCCCGTGGTACTGTTCGATCAGATGTTCTGATTCGGCCAGCCCGCTCTCGGCGTCTTCCTGCAGGTCCGAGTCATCACGGTCCATCAGCACCTTCCCCAGTGTTCCCCGGATACCGATCTGCCCAGCGGCTTCGAAGGCCTGCTCGGCGTGGTTCACCGAGAGGTGATCGACGACCGTCGTGACGCCACTCGCGAGACATTCCATGTAGCCGAGCATCGCCGCCGTCCACATCTCGTCGGCATCCATCGCAGCCTCCATCGGGAGGACGTGTTCGAACAGCCACGGCAGGAGTGCTTCGTCGTCCGCGATCCCGCGGCCGAGGCTCTGGACGGAGTGGACGTGTGCGCCGACTAGCCCCGGCGCGACGATATCGAAGCGTCGCTCGGCGTGTTCGGGATAGCGCTCGGCGGCGGTCTCGGCGTCCCCCACGAAGACGATTTCGTCGCTGCTCGTGACGACGGCACCTGCTTCGTGGACGGTCTGGCAGTCTGGGACGATGGTCCCGGTAAGTCGCATCACTACAGGGCAACCGCGCCAGCGTCTAAGCGATTGGGGTCAGAAAAGTCAGTCCGGTCAGTACGAGCGCTCTTTTGGTTCGTACTCCTTCCACTGGCTTTCGAGTTCGACGGGCTTGTAGTACAGTTCCGGCGAGCCGTCGTTCCACGCGAGCATCGTGTGCTTGATCCATTCCTCGTCGCGGCGTTCCTGGAACTCCTTGCGCCAGTGGGCACCGCGGAACTCCTCGCGGGCGAGTGCGCCCAGCGTGATCGCTTCGGCCACGTCGAGGATGTTGCGGGTCTCTATGGTGTGGATCAGGTCCGTGTTGTAGGTGCGGGAGGGGTCGGCGACGGCCACGTCTTCGTAGCGTTCACGGGCGTGGCGCAGGTCGCGCAGCGCGTCCTTGAGCGCGCTTTCCTCACGGAACACGTTCACGTTCTCGGTCATCGTCTCCTGAACGTTCGAGCGGACCTCAGCGTGGTTGATGCCGTCCTCCTCCAGCAGCGTCTCGATGCGCGCGCGCTCCTGTGAGATCGCGTGTTCGAGTGTCTCTTTCGGTTCGACCATCGCGCCGTCAGCGGCGACGTCACCGTCACTGCTCCCGGCCTCGATGGCTCCGGGTTCGACGGGCGGTTTCACGTCACCGTCCTCGCTCTTGGCGGAGAGGCCGGTCTGGATCTCGGCGGTCTTCATGTCCTTGCCGGCGGCGTGGTGGCCGGCGCGGGCACCGAACACGAGCAGTTCCGGCAGTGCGTTCCCGCCCAGCCTGTTCGCACCGTGCAGCGAGACACAGGCCGTCTCGCCGGCAGCGTAGAGACCCTCGATACAGGTCTCGCCGTTCTCGTCGGTCTCGACGCCGCCCATCGCGTAGTGCTGGCCGGGTTTGACCGGCATCGGTTCGTCCAGCCCGTCGACGCCCTCGAAGTCCTCCGCGAGGTGCAGGATGTTCTCCAGTCGGTCGAGGATGCGCTCTTCGCCCAGATGGCGCATGTCCAGATCGACGTACTCGTCCTCGATACCGCGGCCAGCGTTGACCTCGTCGAGTTCGGCCCGCGAGACGACGTCACGGGAGGCGAGTTCGCCGTCGTTGTTGGCGTAGCCGTGCTCGAACATGAAGCGCTCTTCCTCGTCGTTGTAGAGGATGCCACCTTCACCGCGGACACCCTCGGAGATGAGGACACCGGTCGAGGGCAGCGTCGTCGGGTGGAACTGGATCATCTCCATGTCCTCCATCGGGACGCCCGCACGGTAGGCCATCGCACAGCCGTCGCCGGTGTTGGCGACCGCGTTGGTCGTGTGATCGAACGCCTGACCCAGTCCGCCCGTCGCGAGGATGACGCCGTTTTTCGCCCAGAAGCCTTCGACGTTGCCAGTCGCGATTTCGTAGGCGACAGCGCCGTGACACTGGCGTTCCTCGGGGTCGTCGTGATCTGTCACTGCGAGGTTCGTGACGTACCACTCGTCGTACACCTCGATGCCCCGTTTGACGACCTGCTCGTACATGGTGTGAAGCAGGTGGTGGCCCGTCTCGGCACCGGCGTAGGTCGTCCGTGGAAACGACATCCCACCGAACGGTCGCTGTGAGACCTTCCCGTCGTCCTCGCGGGAGAAGGGCATCCCCCAGTGTTCGATCTGGACGACCTCTTCGGGGGCGTCCTGCGCGAAGGTGTCGATGGCGGGGGCGTCCCCGAGGTAGTCCGACCCCTTCATCGTGTCGTAGGCGTGCAGGTCCCAGTCGTCGCCGTCGCGCAGTGCTGCGTTGATCCCGCCTTCGGCCGCGCCCGTGTGGCTCCGAACCGGGTGGAGCTTCGTCACGAGCGCCACGTCGGCGCCCTCTTCGTGTGCTGCGATCGCCGCTCGGAGGCCGGCACCGCCGGCACCGACCACGATCACGTCGTGTTCGTACATGATTTGATGTCGCTTAGGACTACCAGAACTTGAGGTTGTTCTTGACCGCTTCCCGCTTGAGTTCCTGGATGTGCTCGGTCAGCGGGATGTCTTTCGGACACACCTCGGTACAGGAGAACTGGGTCTGACACCGCCAGACGCCGTGTTCCTGTTCGATGATCTTGAGGCGTTCCTGCTTGCGCTGCTCGCCCTCACGCTCGTCCATCGCGAAGCGGTAGGCCTTGTTGATCGCGGCCGGCCCGAGATATTCGTTGTCCCCTGCGGCGATGTTACACGAGGACATGCACGCGCCACACCAGATACAGCGCGTCGACATCTTGATCTTCTCGCGGTTTTCCCGATCCTGACGTTGTTCTTCGAGTTCGTCGTCGGGCAGCTCGTCGGCGTCGAAGTATGGCTCGACGGCTTCCATCTGGTCGTAGAAGTGCTCCATGTCGACGACGAGGTCCTTGACGACTTCCTGATGGGGAAGCGGCTCGATGCGGATCGTACCCGCATCCAGATCTGCGATCTGGGTCTTGCAGGCCAGTCGCTGGCGACCGTTGATAAAGAGCGCGTCCGAGCCACACACGGCCTGTCGGCACGAGTGGCGGAAGGTAAGCGAGGAGTCGTAGTGGTCGCGCGAGTAGATCAGCGCGTCCAGCACGGTCATCCCCTTGTGGAAGGGGACGGTGAAGTCGTCGAAACGCGGCTCTTCCTTGCCCTCGACTTCGGGATCGTAGCGGAAGACTTTCAGCGTGATCGTCTCTTCGGAGGAGTCGATCTCTTCGTCGACGCGCTGGTCCTCTCGGGCCTGGGTCCGCTCTCGCTTCTCGGCCCGACGGCGTTCGCCGGGTGATTCGACGGCCACATCGGTGGTCTCGTCGGTTGGTTCCTCTGTCTCTGTTTCCTGTTCGATCGTACTCATAGTTAGACGAGGTTGGTCATGGCGACGGCGACGCGGGTCCCCTGAGCGATCAGGAGGACGCCGGCGACGACGAGCACCCACTTGACTGCCTGCTTGCGGGTGCCGGTCAGGCCTTGGTTGATCAGTGCGTTGTACACGCCGTTGACGCCGTGGAACGTCGCGGTGACGAGGAACAGCCACATCGTCGTGAAGTAGCCGACGGAACTCATCCGGGTCGTCGTGCCCGCGAGTGTCACTTCAGCCGCGTGGTTGACGAAGTGCAACAGCATGAAGTGGAAGGCGAGTACGCCGATCAGGAACACGGCCGTGACACGCTGGAGCAGCCAGCGCGAGCCTTTCCGTTCGAAAGAGGAGTAGTGTTCGGCCATTAGACGAGCTTCCCCCCGAGGAACGTCGGGATGCTGGCGATGACGATCGCGCCCGTCAGCACCATCGACGCGTAGAAACTCTTGTCCTGTGCTTCCAGTCCGACACCGAGGTCGACGAACAGCAGGCGGAGACCGTTGAGGATGTGGAATACGGCAACGGCCAGCAGGCCCACCTCGAGGAACCGAACGACGAGCAGGGCTTCGAGTCCCTGCAGTGTGCCGTTGTACAGTTCCGCTCCCTGGATCGACGTGCTCAACACGGCGATATGGGTAAAGAGGTAGCCGACGAGTACCCAGCCGGTGAACTTGTGGAAGATCCAGGCCCACATCCCGGCCGAGAAGTCCCGCCACCGTCCGAAGTCCTCGACGGTGCCGCGGTTGTAAGACTGACTCATACACCCGGGACTTAGCGCGGGGACAAATAGAAGTTACTACAACGCCCGCGCGCTGTCACCAGTCGCGCGCCGCGTTTTTCGTGCTGGGAAATATCGACTGCAGAAAAAGACAGCGAGCCGTCAGATACGGTCGTCAGTTCCGCCGTTGCGTTTGATGGCCCGTCGGGTCCGTTCGTCGAGTTTGACGAGGTGACAGAGCGGATTGCCGGGGTAGACGAGTGGGTTTTCCAGCACGCCCACGAGCAATCCGGGGAACGGCGCTTCGACGACAGTGCTCTCGGTTTTGAAGGGGTTCGCGATGGTACAGATCGCCTCGTCCTCGTCGACGAAGTCGCCCCGATCGTAGTGCATATCGACGAGACCGCCGGCATCGGCTCTGATCCACGTCTTGTCGTCGCTGTCGGCGATGATCGTTCGCCAGCCGGGCCAGTACACGGAGTGGGTGGGCATCAGCCCGAACTCCGCAAGCACCGACCGAACGCCGACGAGTGCGCGGTCGATCAGCGGGCGCTGGAATCGGTGGGCCTCGCCCATCTCGATCGTGATCGTCGGCACGCCCGCGTCGGTCGCCTCCCGCCGCAGGGTTCCGTCGGGACCGTCCGAGGAGATGACGACGTTGGTCGCGAACGCCTTGGCGAGACGCTCCACCTGTCGATTACCCGTGTCCGCACGGACGTGAATCATGTTCGTGCGACCTCGCGTCGACGTGTGGAAGTCTAGTCCGAGATCACACGGCGCGACGAAGTTGCGGAAGATCTGGTGAGCCATCCGCTTTGCGCCCGTCGAGTCGTCTTTGCCCGGAAACGAACGGTTCAGGTCCCGGTCGTAGACGGGGAGATACCGCTGCTGGGCGATGAAGCCGGGGACGTTCAACACCGGCAGACACACCAGCGTGCCGTGCAAGTCAGCGTGGTCCCACTCGTGGGCGACCTCGCGGACGACTTCGACGCCGTTGAGTTCGTCGCCGTGGGCCGCCGCCGAGAGGAACACCGTCGGCCCGGGTTTCTCGCCGACGATGATCGTCACAGGTATCCGCACCGGATCGCCCATGTACGTCTCACTGACCGTGTATCGGATGTTTGCCGTCTCGCCGGGGTCTACCCGCCCGCCGTCGTAGGTGAACGGGCTCGCCTCGTCCATAGCCGCCCAACGATGTCGAGCGGTAAAACCCCTCTCACACCACGGCGTCGATGGCTTCGGCCAGCAGCGTCGTTCCGAGCTCGATCTCACGCGCCGTCGAATCGAGCGGCGGTAACACTCGAAGCGTCCTGTTACCACAGCCGACGGTCAGCAGTCCGCGTTCGAGGGCGGCCTCGACGACCGCTTCACGATGTTCCTTGCTATCGAACTCGACGGCGAGCATCAGTCCTTTCCCGCGGACGTCCGTGACGGCATCGAGGCCCGCGGTCGCGTCGCGCATGCGTTCTTTGAACGCCTGCCCTCGCGTGACGGCGTTGTCCCTGAGGTCGTACTCGGCGATGGCGTCGATGGTGAGCACGCCCTGTGCACAGGCCAGTACGTCGCCCGCGCCCCACGTCGAGGAGAGGCGACTCCGTTCCTCCGGGAACACGTGCGATCGCGAGATCGTCGCGCCCACGCGCAGGGCCTTCGCGCTGGCGATCACGTCCGGGTCGAAGGGGTAGTGGTCGGATGCCCACCACTCGCCCGTCCGTCCCAGCCCCGACTGGACCTCGTCGACGACGATCGGGATGTCGTGGCTCTCGGTGAGAGCCGTGATCTCGTCGACGAACGCGTCGCTGGGGAAGCGATAGCCGCCTTCTCCCTGAATGGGTTCGAGGATGAGATACGAGACCTCCGTGGCGTCGACGTGGCCGGTCTCGGTATCGAGCATCCGTCGGAGGACGGAGGTGTCGCCGGCGAAGAAGCCACAGTCACACGTCTCGGGCGTGCAGTGGCGGTCGTCACAGAAGGGGGCGTCGTGGATCGAGGGAATCTCCGGAAAGTGGCGGCGGTACACCGCTTTCGAACGGTTGAGTGAGAGCGCACCCAGCGTCCGGCCGTGAAACGCTCCCTGAAAGGTGATCCCGTACTTGCCGCGGCGGTGGTCGTAGCTGATCTTGATCGCGTTTTCGACGGCTTCCGCGCCGCTGTTCGAGAGGAAGACCGTGTCCATCTCGTAGTGGCTGGAGACGTCGGTGAGTCGATCCATCAACTCCGCCGCACCCGGCAGGTCGCTCCCGTCTCCGGCCGTCGCGTAGAAGTCCTGTCCAGCGATCTTCGTTGGATCGACGAGGTCGAACTCGGCCAGTGGATCGAGGATCTTGGGGTTGTTGTACCCGAGTGGCATCGCACCGACGTGACCAGTCCAGTCCATGAAGACGTTGCCGTCGGCGTCTGTACAGAACGGCCCGATCGCTGGCGCGTCGTGATCCCAGACGAACTCGTAGAGGTAGGTACTCGGTGCCGCGTGTTCGTGGTGGTAGTCGACCCGCTCGCTCGCGCGCGGTCCCGGAACGTCGGTGACAGACGGCTCGACGCTATCACGGTCCATGCTAGCACGTGATTCGAGGCCGACTGTAATAAAAGAACGCGCAACTGGTGACGGTCAGATCATCGTCAGGACCGTCACGACCGCCGCCCCAGCCAGCAGTGCGGTACTCCAGAGTGCGACCCGAACTGCGAACCCGCTATCGGGACTCGCAACGGTCAGAGCGGCCTTGACGACGATGCTCGATGCGGTCGCCAGCAAGATCGCGACCGTCGCGGCGTTGGCGCCGACGGCGCCGCCACGGTAGAGCAAGACCGCCGAGGTGGTCGCTGCGCCGCTGGAGGCCAGTCCCGAGAGGAGCGCCGTCACGTACAGTCCACCGGTCCCGAACTGGGCTTTGCCGAGTGCACTGCCCGCCAGCACGATGAGGAAGATGGTCCCGAAGGCGAGCGCGTTCCGCAACGAGAACGGACTCTCCAGTTCCATCTCGACCGATTCACGCCAGTCCGCGGTGTGGGCCGCGACGGCGACACTCCCCAGTACGACCGCGCCGAGCGGGACGACTGCTTGCAAGAGAATGCCGCGTTCCAGCGTGAACGCGATCGCGATGACGAGGTTGCGAAGCGCCATCGCGGCGTCGGCCAGCAAGATCGCAGCGATGGCGTAACTGGCCGCCTCCGGGCGCTGTCGAACGTGATCGAGCATCGTCCCGACGACGGCCGTCGAGGATGCGAGACCGCCGAAAAATCCCGTGACTGCGATGCCCCGTCCTCCGTAGTTCTGGACGATCGCGTAGTTCACGATGCCGATACCGGCCACCGTCACGACCAGCAGCCACGCGACCCGAAGTTCGAGTTCGAACGAGAGGTCGACGACCGGAACGACGACCGGGTCGGCCGGTAGGAGTGGGTAGACGACGAACGCGAGGATCGCGAACTCGGTCGCCGAGCGCAGTTCCTCACGTTCCAGTCCCCACGCGAAACTGTGGAGTTCGCGCTTGAGGACGAGCAACAGCGACGAGAGGACCGCGACCGTGACGCCTTCGAGGATGAACTCCTGCATCACGAGTGCCCCGACGCCGTAGGCGACCAGCATCGAGACCGAGGTCGTCAGTGACAGTCCCTCTTCCTCGTCCCGAAATCCTGCGACCGCGAGTAAGATTCCCTGTACGACCACCAGCAGGCCACCGATGATCAGCAGGCTCTCGGACTCCACGAGCGTGAACACGGCCCCCAGCAGGCTGACGAGCGCGAAGGTCCTGATCCCGGCAGCCTTGTGTGACCACTCTCGCTCTAGCCCGAGAAACATCCCGAGCGCACCGGCGAGAACGATCCTGAGTACTTCGCCCCCGAGCGGCGACAGGGCTAACTGGTCGAGTGCGGTCACCCCTCCGACTACTCGCGCGGAGTATAAATGTCCACGGCAGGCAGATCTAGCCCACGTCGCTGGACCGTCTCGACGACCGGGGACTGACTGGATCGACCCCGAACGTTTTAATCGGGTGTGTCGAAGGAGGCGCTATGGTCCAGTTCGAATTCGACATCGACTGGCCCCGGACGATCTGGCTCGTGTTCGGTCTGGTGCTCGGGGCCGCCCTCCTCTACGTCGTCTACCGTTTCGTGGGGACGTTCGTGTTCGGTCTGTTCATTTACTACGCGACCCGACGCCTGTATCGGCACGTCCGCCGCTGGGTGAATCAGCCGTCGATGGCCGCCGGTATCTCGCTCGTCGGTCTCGCGCTCCCGGCGCTCGCACTCCTCTCGTACACGCTCGTCATCGGCTTCAGGCAGCTAGACCGCTTCGTCGAGAGTTTGAACGGCGTCGGCTCCGACTCACCGCTCAATCAGTTGCTGGAAGCGGCGCAGCCGTATCTTGATCTGCCAGCGACGCTCAACGATCCGGGGTCGGCTCTGACGAACATCGGCGGCATGGACACGGTGACGACGACGCTTGGATCGCTGCTGGGCTATCTCGGTGTCGTCGGGACCGGACTCCTGCACCTGTTCGTGATGTTCGCACTGGCGTTTTACCTCCTCCGGGACGGATCGCGCTTCGTCGACTGGGCCGGTCATCTGACCGCAGAGCGCAGCGTCTTCGAGGAGTTCGTCGCACAGGTCGACGCGAGCTTCGACAAGGTGTTCTACGGCAACATCCTGAACGCGATCATCACTGCCATCATCGGTGCGATCGTCTTCTCGGTACTGAATCAGTTCGCGCCCGCAGCGGTGTTCGTCCCGTACCCGGCGCTGACCGGTCTCCTCGCCGGTGGTGCCAGTCTGATCCCCATCGTCGGGATGAAACTCGTCTACGTGCCGATGACGGGGTATCTCGCGATTCTCGCCGGGACGAACGGCGAGGGGTGGTGGTTCGTCGTCGTCTTCGCGGCGATCAGTTTCGTCGTCGTCGACGTCATTCCCGACTTGCTAGTCAGGCCCTACGTCTCCGGGGGCAAACTCCACACCGGCGCGCTCATGTTCGCGTACATCCTTGGCCCGCTCGTCTTCGGCTGGTACGGCATCTTTCTGGGACCCGTCATTCTGGTCTTGCTCTCGCATTTCGCCAGAATCATCCTCCCGGAACTGCTCCGAAACGAGCGCATCCAGCCAGACTCGCTCGAACCGTCGTCACTCTCGGGGGAACACCCACAGCCGGCACCGGAAACTGACAGCGATACCGAGGACGGCGCACAGAGTAGCGTCTAGCCCAACGGTCGCGATTCCGTCGCCCCCGCTTTCGGCTTTCGACGACAACTGATAGTACGAGACCGATCCGTGGATCCCGTCGTCACCGCTGATTCGACCCGACACACCAGCGACGGGCCGGCCCGGCGAGAATCAGACTTCGACGTAGTTGTCTTCCCAGTCGCGTCGCGCTTCGATCTCTCGTCGCCCCCGCCGAGTCAGACTGTAGAAGTTCGTCCGTCGGTCGCGCTGCCCCTTCTCGACGAGACCCTTGTCGACAAGCGTATCGAGGTTCGGGTACAGTCGCCCGTGGTGAATCTCCTTCTCGTAGTAGTTCTCGAGTTCTTCCTTGATCGCCAGCCCATGGGGTTCCTCCTTCCCAGCGATGACGTAGAGGAGGTCACGCTGAAAACCTGTCAGGTCGTACATCGGTAAAGTCCATCCATCAGTTATTGTCGGAATCTAATAAGTATATCGGATCCGACTCGATATTTCATCGAGTCTTCCTTATCCTCGGAACAGTCGACCGACTACACTTCTGCGCTCGTACTACTCTTCCTGATAGAATGGTTGTGAGACTGATTGTATTTGATCCGAGCAAAGTGTTGTGCCAAGAGTATAATCTACATCCGTGATGTTTGGTCGGTGCTGACATGCAAGTGATTTCCTGCACACAGCACACGCGCCCCCACAAGCAGTGACGAGCGAACGGCTGATCTATCGATCGTCGAGTAAAGTAAGTGGAAAGCGAACCGGGTGAAAAGACCCGGTTCGCTTGCCGCCCTGAATTGGTCCCCGCTGACGCTTCGGCCCTCCAAAGCGAAGCGTCACTTGACGATGGGTGACTCAGCATTATAAAAGTATCGCCAGCCGCCGATTCTGGTTTCCGAATTGATCACTGTCTCGGTACTACAGATGTTCCTCTTCGAGCGCCCAGCCGAGTGCGCGGCGATAGTGGGTCAGCATCATCCGGACACGGTCGTGGGTCATTTCCTCGCTGTCGAGTTCTTCACAGAGGAACTCGTACTGCTCTCTGATCTCCGCTTCCGAGCGCATGGGCCTACTTCGGACCGGTGACGGAAGGAACTTGAGGCCACCGGACCCAGAGGCGGTATGAAGATTCGTGGCGACCGCGAGTGCAAGGACTGTGGTACGCGCTGGTCCTACTACGAGACTGCGAGCGTCGCCTGCCCGGACTGTGGGAGCCTGCGTAGCGTCGGCGTCGACGACCGAACGCGCCACACCAACACTCCCGCGACACTCGATCTCACACCGGTCCGGTCGCGGATCGACGAGGCGTCACTCCGGCAGATCGCCGAGGACGCCGCCGAACGGTCGGCCGAGTACGTTCGCAAGCGTGGTTTCGTCGACGCGGGCGAGTTGCTCGTCCTCGACGAGACGTTCGTCGCCGCGACGGTACTCCGACACGTCGGTGGAACCCTCGCGCGCGGCCTCAGGACCAGCGACGGAGACGAACTCTACTTCCTCGAACTGTTGCGGGGGACCGACGACGGCGACCGACCGCCGGCCGACGAGGTCCCAGATAGCCTCCGGGAACCGTACGGGCTCGCGATGGCGGATGCAGTCGAGACCTACCAGCGCGACGTTCGCGAGTACCTCACCGACCGGCCCGACCAACAGGCAAGCAGCCTCTCCGGGCGCATCCGCGACCACCGAAAACGAATGGAAGCACTCGACGGCGATGTCGCGCCCAAAGACGCAGAGCGCCTCCTCCGGGCGACACGGGACCTCGGAAAGTATCTGCAACGGGACGACGAGAGTGCGCTCGTCACCGCGGACAACTGGCTCAACGGCATCGAGAACTGATCAGTTCTCGTCGAGTAAGGCGGCCAGCACTGACCGATCGATCGTCGCCGCCGGGAGGTCATCGTGCCACTCGACGGCGCTGATCGAGTTCCGGCCGGGATCGGCCGTCTCGGACGAGTCCACCGGTGTCGCTTCGTAGATCACGAACGAGAGCGTCGCCTCGCGTTCGCCGTCGGTCAGCGTCACTTCGTTGACGGCCAGCACGTCGCCACTCTCGACTGTCAGCCCGGTCGCCGCGTCGACGGCCGTCGCCGCTGTGTCGGGCAGTGATTGACGCTCTTCGTCTGTCACTTCGCCGCCGGGCAGCGACCAGCGTCCGTCCTCACAGACCAGCAGCAGGCGGCCGTCGTCGTCCGTGACGAAGGCCTCGACGCCGGTCTCGAACCCGCCGTCGACTCTGGACTCGGCGTGGGTAAAGGCGTCTGGATCGAGCCGTTGGGTGGTCTCGAACCGCCGGGCGTCCTCGGGCAGGTCGAAGTCGTCGTCTCCGTCGGCCATCTCAGGGCAGGTCCACGTCGATGTCGTGCTGTTGGGCCGTCGCTTTGACCGTGTTGTACAGCAACATCGCTCGTGTCATCGGCCCGACGCCGCCGGGAACCGGCGTGATGGCGCTGGCCTTCGCTTTGGCGCTGTCGAAGTCCACGTCGCCGACGAGTTCGTACCCTTTCTCGGTGTCGGCGTCGACGCGATTGACGCCCACGTCGATGACGGTCACGCCCTCGCTGAGCATGTCGCCGTCGATCAGTTCGGGGACGCCGGCCGCGGCGATGACGATATCTGCGTCGCGGGTCTTGGCGGCCATGTCGTCGGTCCGGGAGTGACAGACCGTCACCGTCGCGTTGCCGCCCTTCGCCTTCTGGATCAGCAGATTCGCCATCGGCTTGCCGACGATGTCGGATCGGCCGACCACGACGACGTCCTTGCCTTCGGTATCGACACCGGCGGATTCGAGGAGCTTCTGGACCCCGTGGGGCGTGCAGGGCTTGAAACGGGCGTTGCCGGCGACGAGGCGGCCGACGTTTTCGGGGTGGAAGCCGTCGACGTCCTTCGCAGGGTCGATGTCTCGCAGGACTTTCCGGTCGTCGACCTGCTCGGGAACCGGCATCTGGACGAGGATGCCGTTGACGGCGTCGTCGGCGTTGAGTTCGCCGATGGTCTCGTACAGCTCTTCGGCGTCGGCGTCGGGGCTGATCTCGATGTCCAGCGCTTCGATGCCGACTTCCTCACAGTCGTTTTGCTTCATCGAGACGTACGTCTCGCTGGCGGGGTCGTCGCTCATCAACACCGTCGCCAGCGCGGGCGTGACATCCTCGTCTTCGAGCGTCGCGATCGCATCACCGAGGCCGTCCCGGATCGATTGGGCGACCTCGTTGCCGTCGATAATCTCGGTCATCACCTGATGGGGGTGGCCCCCGAACCAAAAGCCCTCCTATGACAGTGTCGACACAGTTGGGACACAGACCGACTGCCCGCCTACCGACACTCTCGACCGGACAGATCAGTCCGTGTTGACCCTTGCTGGACTGCTCGCGTGGCACCACTGTCGAGCGTGACGAGCATCGCCTGCCCGCCGTAGCCGTGGGTCTGGTCGTGGCCCCGGACGACGACGCAGGTCGTGCTCTCGGGCACCTCGACCGTCTCCGAGCGGGTAAAGGGTGCCGTCGAGTGGGCGTGCAGGAGTTCGCGCCGACCCAACTGCTCGCCGTCCAGCGTCTCGATCTGCCACCAGTTCGCGTAGCCGTCCTCGCCGTCGTCGTCGTGCAGGAGGGTCACGTCGAAGCGGTATCGGCCGTCGTCGACCGATTCGGCCGTCACTCCGACCACGTTCGCCTCCCGCAAGTCGAGTTCCGGCGTCGCGGTCGGCGTGTCGGTCGCCGCTGCTGTCCCGTCGGCCGAATCCGTACTCACGGGCTGTTCCTCGCGCGGGTCCCCCGTTGTCGACTCTCCAGCGGGGCGACTGGATCGGCCGGCCTGTCCGGGCTGGCGACAGCCTGCGAGCCACGCTGCAGTCGCTACACAGCCGACGAGCAGGTCCCGGCGCGGTCGCTCGGTGGGCATGCCGGTCGAACGCACGCGGGCGGCAAAAAGATCGGTTGTGTCGTGGTTGCGAGTTGGTCACGCTACGGACGAGACCCTTCGCTGCGCTCAGTCTCTCGCTGCTCGCGTGTCGCTCACTCAGTTCGCACCCGCTCGCTTCGAGGGCCGACACTCGCTTCGCTCGTGTCGCCCCTCGCTACTCGTAGACGAGCCCTTCGCTGTCCTCGCCGTAGAGGTCGAACTCGTCGGTGAGTTCGTCGACCCGGTCGCTGACCTCGGCGATCACGTCCTCGTCGCCGGGGGCGTCGACGACCTCGAAGATCAGATCGGCGACTTCCTCACAGGCTGCTTCGTCGAAGCCGCGGGTGGTGAGGGCGGGCGTCCCGGCGCGGATGCCCGAGGGATTGAACGCGGATCGGGTTTCACCGGGGACGGTGTTGGCGTTGAGGATGATGCCGGCCTCTTCGAGGGCTTCCTCGACTTCCTTGCCGGTCGTGTCGGGATGGGAGGGACGGAGGTCGATCAGGACGAGATGGTTGTCGGTGCCATCGCTCACGAGGTCGAGACCGTGTTCCTGCAGGCGGTCGCCAAGTGCTTTCGCGTTGTCGACTGTTTGCTGGGCGTACGCCTCGAACTCGGGTTCGAGCGCTTCGCCGAAGCCGACCGCTTTGCCGGCGACGTTGTGCATCAGCGGGCCGCCCTGCATGCCGGGGAAGACGGCCGAATCGATGTCGTCGGCGTACTCCTCGTCGCACATGATGATCCCACCGCGGCCGGCCCGGATCGTCTTGTGCGTCGAGCCAGTGACGAAGTCGGCGACGCCGACCGGCGAGGGGTGGACGCCGGCGGCGACGAGGCCCGTGATGTGAGCGATGTCGGCGAGGTGGTAGGCGTCGGCGGCGTCGGCCGCGTCCTGAATTGCCTCCCACTCGACGGTACGGGGGTACGCGGAGTAGCCCGAGACGATGATGTCGGGGTCGTACTCCTCGGCCTGTGCTTTGAGGTCGTCGTAGTCGATCCGGCCCGTCTCCGCGTCGACCTCGTACTGTTCGACCTCGTACACCTGCCCGGCGAAGTTCGCCGGGTGGCCGTGGCTGAGGTGGCCGCCGTGTGTCAGGTCGAGCGAGAGGATCTTGTCACCGGGTTCCAGCACCGCGAGGTAGACGCCCATGTTGGCCTGTGAGCCCGAATGGGGCTGGACGTTGACGTGGTCGGCACCGTACAGCTCCGTCGCGCGCTCGATGGCGAGTTCTTCGACCTCGTCGGCGTACTCACAGCCGCCGTAGTAGCGCTCGCCGGGGTACCCCTCGGCGTACTTGTTGGTCAGTTCCGAACCCTGCGCTTCGAGGACGGCCTCGCTGACGTGGTTCTCGGAGGCGATCATGGCGAGCGTGTCGTTCTGTCGTTCGACTTCGCCCGACAGGGCCGCTGCCACGTCGGGGTCTGCCGACTCCAGATAGTCGAAGTGCATACTCGAACCGTACGGTCGGGGTGTCAATAATCTACCTTTCCCGAGACCGACTGTCACTGCTTGTCATTCCTCACAGAACGAACGTGTCAGTCTGGTACACGACCAGCAACCATTATGTATGCAAAGGACACATACTCTGTCGTATGTCTACTTGGGGGGTGACATACGCAGGGATGCAGTCGTCGACCTCGGATGGGGAGTTCGAGGGGACGGTGGCGACTGGATTGCCAGCGTTGTGTGCCCAACTGGATCGGCCAACGGAAACGACACGCGATGCGATCCCGAGAGACGTCGACGAGTGTTTTCGCGGCGAGGCCGAGCGACTCGCGATTCCGTGTACCGACGTGACGGTCACGGCACTCGACCTCGATGCACAGTATCGCGTCACGACACCGACGGAACTACCGGACGGTGAATATCTCCTTCGTTGCCGCGGATCGTCGAAGTCGACAACCCACTCGCCGACGAGCTATCTCAGGTTCCCGGGGCCGGTTTCGGTCAAGCCCGACGGGGAACACTACGTCGTCTCGTTCTGGGAACCGACGACCGTCACCGTCGGCGGGTCGTCGGGCGACCGTGCCGGTGTCGGAACCATCACGATCGAACCGACGCCAGAAGGACTCGCGACGGGACTGACCCATCTCTCGGCCGCCCACCACACGACGGCCCCGGTCCGCTCGCATCCGAGCTTCCGCGAGCACCCGCCGCTGCTGGAGATTGGATCGGAGACGAGCGTGCCGTCGGCCGTCGCGGCCGGGACTCCCGACACCGGCATCGAGTTCCTCCTGCCCGACGAACTGGACAAACTGTTCGTGGCCGCACCGCTTGCCTACTATCTCGGCGCGACGGTCCGTGTCACCGACCGCGAGACGCCGATGCTCCGCGTCGACGACCGATCGATCGAACACGAGTTCGACGCGCTGCCCGGCTTTCAGCATCAGTGTGCGCAGTTGCTCCGCCGGTCGTTCTTCCTCGACTGTCAGGCCCGCCGTGTCGCGCCGGACAGGACCTGCAGCGACGCGCTCGATCAGCTTCCGGTCGACATCGACGCACTGTGTCAACTCGGCCCGGCGGGGCGACTCGAACAGTGTCTCGCTATCTCCGCTCGCGACCTCGATTCACTGTTGCCCGACTGGCATCTCTCGACGTACGCGAAGCCGACACCGGACCGTATCTCGTGTCTCCCCTATCTGCTCGATCGGCTCAGCCTGATCTATCTCCCGCGCGCGACAGAACTGAACCGGAACGAACTGCTCGATCAGACGCTGACCGACGCCTATCCCGCCCGCGGGGAAACCTCGTCGTCGGGCGTCCTAAAGCCGGAACTGCAGGCGGGCCAGCTACACGCGTGGCTCGCGCCGGGGACGCCCATCGACGCGTTCAAGCCGGTGCCACAGGCCTACCGGAATCGAGCGAAGTACGGAACCCGGGAGAACGACTGCCTGCAGGTCTCGGTCGTCCTCAACGACGACCGGATGTGTGACGAACACGAGACCGTCTCGGATATCTACGAGGAACGTGCGGCGGACCTGCCTATCGACGTGACCATCCAGTCCGGGCTGAGTCGCTCGGCACTCGCCGCCACCTTCGAGGCGAACAACGACTTCGTCCACTACATCGGTCACTGTGACGACGGCGGTCTCAGGTGTCCCGACGGGAACCTCGACATCGCAGACATCGAGGCGTCGAACACGCAGACGTTCTTCCTCAACGCCTGTGGCTCCTACGAGCAGGGACTGTCCCTCGTCGAGCAAGGCTCTATCGCCGGCGGCGTCACGTTCAAGAAAGTACTGGACAAGCAAGCGGCAAAGGTCGGAACGGCGTTCGCACGACTGCTCGTCCACGGCTTCAGCATCGAGCGCGCCCTCCAGCTCGCACGGCGTCGCATCATGATGGGCAAAGACTACGCCGTCGTCGGCGACGGCACGTACGCGCTCTTGCCCAGCCCGAAACAGCCGGCAGTGGTCCGAATCAGGGACGGCGAAACGGGGTATCGAATCCGCTGTGAGATGCTGACCGCTCAGTCCAACGGTGATCGGTACGACCTCCCGTTCGACGGGCGTGAGATCCTCAACGGGGACTCCCTCGAAACGACCGTCTCCGGGGCCGAACTGAAACGCGTGCTCGATTCCATGTCGCTGCCGGTGATCTACGACGGCGACTTCCACTGGTCCGAGGAACTGGTCGACGCCCTGTAACGTCCTTTCCACTGTTCAACGAAATCGTCGGCACGACGACGCTCGCACGAGCGACTGCTGTCGTCGCAAGACCGCATCTCGAAGCAGCACCTCCCGAATCGTTCCGACCAGCGAAGGCGGCAGTTGGGGCTTCACAGGAGCCGGCAATATTTAGTTCATGATACCATGGCAGTATTATCTCTGTTTACGAATTCAATAGAATGGGGCCAGTAAAATTAAATATGACAAAGTCGTAGATGTCTAACAGAACAATGCACACCAACTTACTCGAAGACGATATCGGGACGGTTCTCTCTGAGGCACTCGACAGTGAAAGCGAATCGCTGATGGTCGTGAACCCCTCCAGAGAGACCCTCTCTGAGCTAATTTCGGTTCTCGATGCACACGAGAGTCCACCCACGGTGCGACTGCTCGCGGAGAACCGTGCGCTGAAAGACGAGATGGGCGATTTCATCGTCGCGAGTACGGCTGCAGACCTTATCGAGGCCGACGTGCTCGAACTGAAAATTCTGTCGCGCGTTCCGAATCACTCGCTGCTGATCGGCTCCGAAAGTGTCGTCTCGCTGATCGACGCCGGTGACGCTGTCGCCGGACTCACCACCGACGAAGATGCGTTCCTCGACGACATCTCCTCGTTCTACGACGACCAGTGGGAGCGTGCCGACAGCTACTCGCTGCGGACGCCCGCGATGACGCGCGTCATGAGCACGCTCGAATCCGACATCGGCCCGGAGACCGCGGCCGACTTCGAGGGTGTCCTCTCCTCGCTCCAGACCGCCCGTGGCGACGGCGACGGTCTCGACGAAGTGACGATCAGCCTGCTCGTGGCCGCCAAGAACGGCGAACTGCTCTACGACATCAGCAAGTGGGGCGAAGACATCGGTCTCGCCAGCAAGGCGACGTTCTCCCGAACGAAGACGACCCTCGAAGACATGGGCCTGATCGACACGGAGAAAGTCCCGATCGATGTCGGCCGACCGCGCCTGCGTCTGATGCTCGGTGACGACCGACTGGAGTCGGCAGACAGTGACGAACTCGCGAGTGTCGCGCAGGGTATCCTCGCCTCCTAGTCCTTTTTACCCCGTCCCCGACACCCCTCCCCATGGCATCGGTAGTCGAAGTCGTGGGGAGTGGACCAGCGACAGAATCGATTCTCGCGACGCTTTCGGATCTGGACGTGCGCATCGAGCGCCGCGAGCGCCCCGCCATGGATGCCGCCGATTTCGCGGTCGTGGTCGCCGAGACCGGCGCACAGGTCTTCGAGACGGCGACCGAGCAGGCGCTGACGGCGGGGACCGCGTGGCTGGCCGTCGAACTCGGTGGGATCGGTGGCGCGGCGCTCACGCCCGCCGCGATCACTGGATTCGATCCCGAACGGGAGTGCTATCACTGTCTGCAAGGTCGCGTCGCCGCGAACACGACGGCGGACGCGGCGTCGGTCGACGACCCGGACGCCGCGACCGAACGCGTCGCCGGTGCGGTCGCCGGTGAAGCGGTCGCACAACATCTCACTGGGTCCGCCGACGAGGACGATCCAGCGGCCGGCGAGCGCTCGTCGATCCTCGGTCACACGATCGAACTCCCCTACGAGAAGCGTCGGTTCTTCCCGCTTCCGGGCTGTTCGTGCGCTGGCGAGCGCGACACGACCCTCGACCACAGCTACGACCCTGTCGATACCGAAACGGCGCTCGCTCGCGCAGAGCAGGCCCTCGACGACCGCGTCGGCATCGTCCAGCAGGTCGCCGAAGCCGAGTCGTTCCCGGCACCGTACTACCTCGCGCAGTTGACCGACACCGTCGGCTTTAGCGAGGTCACGGCACCGCGACAGGCCGCCGGGGTCGCCGCGGACTGGAACAGCGCGTTCATGAAAGCACTCGGTGAGTCCTACGAGCGCTACGCTGCCGGGGTCTACTCCGAGGCGGACGTGACGACGGCGACGGCCGCCGAACTCGACGGTGCGGTGTCGCCGTCGGCCTTCGTCGCACCGGACTCACGAGAGGTCGACGCCGAGACGGAACTTGACTGGGTCGCCGCCGAGCACCTCGGGACCGGAGCGTCGGCGATGGTCCCGGCGGAACTGGTCGTTCACCCGCCGGCCGACTCCGTGATTCGGCCGCCGCTGACGACTGGTCTCGGACTCGGTTCGGCCGGCTGTGGGGCGCTGCTTGCCGGTCTGTACGAGGTGATCGAGCGCGACGCTGCGATGCTGTCGTGGTACTCGACGTTCGAACCGCTCGGATTGACGGTCGAAGACGACGTGTTCGGGACGCTGTACGCCCGCGCCAAGTCGGAGGACCTGGCCGTGACGCCGCTGTTGCTGACGCAGGACGTCGACGTGCCGGTCGTCGCCGTCGCAGTCCACCGCGATGAGTGGCCCAGTTTCGCCATCGGCTCCAGTGCCCACCTCGATCCAGCACAGGCTGCACGCGGCGCACTCGAAGAGGCGCTCCAGAACTGGATGGAGCTGCGCGGGATGGGGCCGGAACAGGCCGAGGGGGCGAGCGGTGCGATCGGGGAGTACGCCCGGATGCCCGACCGAGCCGTCGATCTGCTGGACTACAGCCAGACGATTCCCGCCGCCGCGGTCGGTCCCGATCAGGTACCCGACGGCGAGGACGCACTCGCATTCCTCGTCGAGAAACTCGACGAGCGAAATCTGACGCCGTACGCCGCCCGGACGACGACGCGTGATCTCGATGCGCTGGGCTTCGAAGGCGTCCGTGTCCTCGTTCCCGAGGCCCAGCCACTCTTCCTCAGTGACCCGTTCTTCGGAGAGCGCGCCGAGCGAGTCCCCGAAGAACTGGGCTTTGAACCGGCGCTCGACCGGCCGTTCCATCCGTTCCCCTGATACGGACGGGTGTCGATCTGCCCCGGATACACCGCACACAGTCGTTCGACCGGGCAAGCGGCGTTACGATCCGTCTGCCCCGGTCGGTTCGATCGCCGTTTGAGTGTTCCGCACTTTCTTGTCTCCGTCGTTCGTGGCCGCCGACATGCGTCGCCGCCCCCTCGCCCTCGTCGCTCTCGTACTTCTCGTTTTCGCCACGTTCAGCGCTCCCATCGCCGGCGCACCGCCGCCTCGTCCGCTCTGTGACGCCTGCGGTGAGACGTTCGCCGAAACCGCTGACGGGTTCGGCGTCGATGTGGTCGTCGAACGCAGTACGGCGACCGTCCGTGTCCACGAGAACGGGACCGCGATATGGACCGTCCACAACGAACTCGCGCAATCGAGTGGCCTGGAACGACTGCGAGCGAACGAGAGCCACCGGACTGCGATCGCGGACCGCGCGATGTGGGACACCGAGTTACTTGGTTCGAACGTCTCCAGTGACGGCGTGGTGACGCTTCGCTACCGAGACCCCGAGTTCGCCGAGCGCGCTGTCGCGGGAACGGTGCGCTCGGGTGCGTTCACGGAGGCATACGGCTACCGCAATCTCGACGGTCTCGGTGCCGACCGGCTCACTGTCGTCGCACCGGATGGGATGGCGATCGGCTGGGCCGCGCCGGGCGCGACCGTCTCGGATGACCGGTCACGGATGACGCTGACCGCACTCGACGACACCGGGTTCGTCACGTTCGTCGAGTCCGATGATGCGCTCGCACCACTGTGGAGCCTGCTTTCGATCCTCGACCTCGTCGGTCCTGTCGTCGCGCTCAACGCTTTCGTTTCGGTCGGTCTCCCGACCGCGGTGTTTGGCGTTCTCTTCGGTGCCCTCAGTGGCGCGCTTGCGTGGCTCAGTCCCGACCTCTCGTCCGTCGCCGACCGGGTCCCCACCGCCCTCGGCATACTCGGCGTCGTCACCGCCGTCGGATCGCTGCTCGCGGCCACGGGGTCGTTCCTTGGTACGTCCGACGGACCGATGTTCGGTGCCGGTGTCGGAATCGCGACACTCGGCGCACTGCTCTCGGTGCGGGCGGGCCAGTCATATCGAGCCCTGCTCGGTCACTCGGCGATCGGTCTCGCCGTCGGTGCCGGCACGACCGTCGCGAGTGTGTCGCTGTTTCACTCGGGTGGTCTCCTCCGTTCAGAACTCGTGGCGCTGTGGTTCGCCGTGCCGGTGTTCGCGTGTCTCCCGGCCGGCTACGCGCTGTCGCGAGGACGCCGCCGGCTGGCCGTGATGACGGTCGTCGCCGGGTTCGCCGTCGCGGTCCTCTCGCGTTTCGCTCCGTTCGGGATTCCGTTCCTGCTGGGCTTTTTGAACACGTTCTACGCCGTTGCGGTAGTCATCTGTGGCCTGCCACTGGTGCTCGCTGGACACGCACTCGCCCGTGATCGTCCGCGGGAACGACGCTAGATCCCGAACGTGACCCGAAGCATGTCTCGCGTCCCGGGTCCGAGACCAACGGCGGTCACTGCGACGAGCAAGAGCAGGGCGTAGCGCTGGCTGTCCTCGACGAACTCCTCGGTGAACAGCCAGAGCACGAGCGAAGCGACGAGCATCTTCACGACGAGGAACGGCCACGAGGTACCGATGACGGCCGACAGTTCCGCCGGCTGGACTGACTCGGTCACGGCGATGATGATGCGGTTGGCGGGATGCTTCGCGAAGTAGTCACCGGGAATACCCAGCGCGTCGAGCCAGTCGCCCGTGAGCACGTTCGCGATGCCGTCGATGGCGTGGCCCCAGAGGACGAAAAAGCCGATGTAGCCCGTGGCGCTGCGCAGTTCCGGCCAGATCGCTTCGATGCCTCGCCAGTTGAGGTAGGCCAACACGACCGCGCCGACCACGACGATGGTCACCATCTGAGGGTACAGTGTGACGTACTCTTTGGTGACCGACAGCGCGAGCAGGTAGACGAGTGTCAGCCCGAGGAAGCCACTGCCGAGTACTCCCAGCGCCCGATTCCCGTCTTCGATCTGGCCGCTTCGTTCGAATCGACGGACGACGACCAGCGAGCCAAGCGTCAGCACGAACAGCGTAAAGTAGATGATCGGACTGACGAGCAGCGTATTCAGTGGGTAGGGGATCGCCGGGTCGATGCCGGCACGGACGGCGGCGTCGGTGGCGTCCTCGATGACTCGCAGCGAGCCACCGAGTAGCATGAACGGCACCAGCGGGTAGTACAGTTCGACATCCGTGACCAGATCGTACCGCTGGAGGCCGAGATACACGCCGACCAGCATGTACACGAGGACGACCATGTACCCGATCTCTGACGTGATCGTGTATCCCGGCTCCGCGTAGATCAGCCGACCGGCCGCTTGGGCCTGACTACACGCGCTACTGCTGTACAGTAGCTCGACGCTACTCCCGTCTCTGAGCGCACAGCGTGCGGCCTGTGCGTCGGCCGCGATCGGTCCCCAGAAGTACTGCCAGATGAAGCGATCCCAGACCGTCTGGGTCGCGACCCTCGCCGCCGCGATGACCAGCCCCACCAGCCCCACCAGCGACGCGAGCCAGAGCTTCAGTGGGTCCCGCCCGCCGAGTCTCGAATCCTGTCGAGCCTCCTGTTGCATGTGTGTTCCGGCGTGAGGTGGCTGTTTTAGCGTTCCGGTCCTGTGCGTCGCCCGTGGAAACCGCCACGACCCTCGTCACACGGTGGGACCAGCGGTATCATTCCATGGCCGCCTCGACCGCCGCCAGCACTTCGTCGTGGGCGGTCCCGTTCGACGCGACCATCCCCTCGCTGTCGGCGTGCCAGCGCTCGCCGTCGACGTCAGTCACCGTTCCGCCGGCTTCCCTGACCATGTGAACCCCCGCGACGGTGTCCCACGCGTTGGCCTGCTGGGTGCAGACCGCCGCGTCGAAGCCACCGTCCGCGAGCATCGCGAGCGTCGCCTGAAACGACCCGAGTCGGCGGATGTCGCCGAGGTGCTCGTCGGCGGCCCGGCACATCGCGCCGAACGCGTCGGGATCGGTCCAGCGATTGACCACCGCGACGAGGAACGCTTCGGGGTCGGTCGCCTCGCTGACGCGCATCGTCTTTCCGTCACGGCTGACGCTCTCTGGACCGGCCGCGTAGAGGTCGCCCATCGCCGGCAGGTAGTTCGCCGATCCGACCGGCTCGCCGTCGACCAGCGCCGTGACGCTCGTGGCCCACAGGCGACTCTCGCGGACGAAGTTCGTCGTCCCGTCGATGGGGTCGATGATCCACGACGCGCCGGTCTCGGGGATGTCATCGACCATCGTCGGCTCCGTCTCACCGCTCTCGGGACCGGATAGCTGTGGACTGTCTTCCTCGCAGACGAACTGATCGCCGGGAAACTCCTCTCTAATCGTCGCGACGACCTGCTGCTGGGTCTCGCGGTCGGCGACCGTCACCAGATCGGTCTTGTCGTCCTTGGTCTCGACGTCGAGGTGGCCGCGGAACTGCTCGCGGGCCACGACACCGCCGGCGCGTGCTGCTCGCTCGGCGATGGCTGCTCTGTGATGGGCGTCCGTCATGCTCGCGGGTGGGTCGCCCTGCTAAAAAGCCCCGTCGCTTCCGGCTGCCTGTCTACTGCTCCGGTGCCCGCTCGGCCGCTTCGAGGATGGACTCCGCGATGTCGCGGGCCTCCTCGGGGGTGTACAGTACTTGATTCCCGAGTGACTGTTCGATGCGGACGTAGCCGTCGTCGGTCTCGATGGAAAAGAACGCCGTGTTCTCCAGTGGCGTCACGTCCAGACCCGTCGGTTCTCGCTGGTCCGTTGCCATGCCTTAACATACCACGTCAATGGGCTTAAATCTACGCCCAGACGGATTTGTCTCGCACAGCGCACGAAATTACCTGAATGCACGCCAGCACCGGCGCTCTATGTGTCCTTACTCAGACGTGAGTCGCGGCGCTTTCCATCGGGCTGGCTGCACGGGGGGGCGACTGGTGGCTCCGGTGCCGTGAGCGTCGCTCTCCGTGTTAGTACGTCGGCGTAAATTTGCGAGGGAAGATCACTCCGTGTGGATCTTCCTGCACCGACTCGCTGTTTTGCGAGGGACCGCGGTAGTCCGATGCCCGACCGCTCTCACGTGCCGGACGACCGTCGTCGCCCGACGGCGACAGCGGTCGGTCACAGTGCGAGGGAAGGGATTTGAACCACGGGAAGACGGTCGGTCTCGTCGCCTCGACCGCTGCGACTTCCCTGCTTCAAATCCTTCCACTTGTGCATTCCGCGCCGACACGTGGTGTCGCCGCGTCATGCGAGGAAGGGATTTGAACCCTTGGACCACCGGAAGACTCGCTTGCTCACGGCTTCGCCGTTCGCTATCGCGGTTTTCACTCCGTTCAAACCGCGCACCGCTCGTCTTCCGAGCAATCGCTCGCTTCGCTCGCGATGACCCTACGGGAGCGGATCGTGAGTCCGCCGCCGTATCCAAGCGTGGCTGTTTGTGTCTGTCCGCTGTAGAAGTTTGCGAGGGAAGATCACTCCGTGTGGATCTTCCTGCACTGTTTGCGAGGGACCGCGGTAGTCCGATGCCCGACTACTCTCACGTACCGGGCGGCTGTCGTCGCCCGGCGGCGAGAGCGGTCGGTCACAGTGCGAGGGAAGGGATTTGAACGACCGTCGGATGTGGTCCGACGTTGTTCAAATCTCTCCGTGTGCACTTCGCTCGGCGCGTTAGTGCGCCTCGCTACAGTGCGAGGGAAGGGGTTTGAACCACGGGAAGACGGTCGGTCTCGTCGCCTCGACCGCTGCGACTTCCCTGCTTCAAATCCTTCCACTTGTGCATTCCGCGCCGACACGGTGTGTCGCCGCGTCATGCGAGGGAAGGGATTTGAACCCTTGGACCCCTACGGGAGCGGATCTTGAGTCCGCCGCCGTTTCCAGGCTTGGCTACCCTCGCACGCTTGCATTCGTAGGGAACGGAGGGAAGTATAAATGCGGCACGAAACGCTGTGGGGCACCGAATCGTTTTTTCGCGGTCCCGCTGAAGCGCCAGCCATGCCCTCCGACCCCGACTACTGTCCGTTCTGCGGTGCGCGGTTGTCGATGGACGAATCGCTCGACGACCACTTCGATGCGCACGACGACTGCGCGGCGTCGTTCACACAGTGGAACTCGGGCGGCTCGTCGAGCGTGGTACGCATGCCGAGTGACGCCCAGCGCGCGACCGTGTGGGTCCTCGTCGCCGTGATCATGCTGTACGCGCTCGTGATCCAGGGGTCGATTTTGCTCGGCGTCATCGCCAGCGGCATCGTCTTTATCGCCAGCCGAATCGACTGGGCCGGGCTCGCTTGATCGAGGAGGAGCAAAGCCAAGTGGAGCGGTGGGATTACCAGCCTGCGTCCCGTCTCTCTGGTATGGACGAACACACTCGCGACCCGAGCGTCGGGCCGCCGGACGGAAACCCGACCGGGTGGCGCGACGACGGCCGCTGGGAGCACGCGACGCTCCGACGTGCGGTCGTCCACGGCGTGCGTCTGTACAACGCGGGCGAGTATCACGAATCCCACGACTGTTACGAAGACGAGTGGTACAACTACGGCCGCGGCAGCGTCGAGAGCAAATTCCTCCACGCGATGGTGCAGGTGGCCGCCGGCGCGTACAAGCACTTCGACTTCGAGAGCCCCCAGCAGCGTGCGACGGGGAACCCAAACGGGGATCCCCCGGAAGGGGACGACGAGGGGATGCGCTCGCTGTTTCGCACGTCGCTGCAGTACTTTCAGGGAGTTCCCGGGGACTTCTACGGCGTCGACGTCCTCGACGTGCGGACGACGTTGACGAACGCGCTCGACGATCCGACGGTCCTGCACGACTGGCAGATCAGGCTCGACGGCGACTATCCCACCGCGCGCGAGGCGGACTTCGAGTTCGTCGAACGTCTGGAGTGAGATCGCCGTGATACACGAAGCGAGGCACTCTTTTTGCGCCAGATCGTTCACTCGTCTGTGTACGTCGAACAACTGGGCACCGGGGAGCCTGCGGTCGCGGTCGTGGGTGGGATTCACGGAGACGAACCCTGTGGGGTCCACGCTGTCGAGACGCTCCTGTCGGAAGCACCGGCCGTCGAGCGTCCGGTCGCGTTCGTCCTCGCCAACGAGGAAGCGATCGAACGGGAGCGGCGCTACGTCGACGCAGACCTGAACCGCTCGTTCCCCGGCGATCCTGATTCGCCGGTCCACGAGGAACGACTCGCCGCCGCACTCGTCGAGAAAATCGGTGACTGTACGACGCTGGCGCTGCACTCGACCCAGTCCTACGAAGGCATGTTCGCCCTCGTCGATGCCGTTGACGACCGCTGGCGACGCATCTGCCCGCAGTTACCCATCGACGCCGTCATCGAGACGCGCGACACGAACGAGGGACGGATCTTCTCGGGCGTGCCAGCCACGGTCGAAGTCGAGTGTGGGTATCAGGGGTCACAGGCGGCCGCCGACAACGCGGTGCGCATCACTCGGGCGTTCCTGCGAGCGCTCGACGTGTTGGCAGGCGAACCGGCGGGTGCCGACGGCGACCTCCCCGTGTTCGACCTCTGCCGGCCGATTCCCAAGGGTATGGGCGAAGTGTACGAAGTCTATGCCAGCAACTTCGAGCGGGTGGCCGCGGGCGAACAGTTCGCCGCGACGGACGGTGAGCCAGTCGTGGCCGACGAAGACTTCTATCCCGTCCTCCTCTCGCCCGAGGGGTACGAGGACGTGTTCGGGTACACCGCAGAACGCGTCGGCACGCTGTAGCGACCGGTCGACTTACTCGTCGGGCGCAGCGAACTCGACGAGCGTCAGGTCACGGTCCAGTCCACAGTAGTCGTGGGGTGGGTCGCCGATGACCTCGTCGATGCGATACTCCTCGTCGAAGGCCCCCCCGGCGGGTTCGCAGTACTCGTGGCTCGGACAGCCGGTGTAGGGACATGGCCCTTCGAGCGTGGCGCTACTTCCGGCGTAGGCTCCTTTCGAAGCGACGTTGGCCTTGATCGGGGCCGGTTCGACCTCGACGGCTTTGACGCCCTCGTCGTGGACGGCGCAGTCGAGCAACTGGCCGGACTCGCGCACGTCCGTCACACGATAGCGACGCCCCTCAGTGAGATTGAGACACTGGTCGCGATACGGACAGCCCTCGCACCCACTGGCCTCCCCTCGGTAGACGAATTCCTCGCCGGTCGAGGCCAGACGAGCGCCGATCAGCGTGACTGTGGTCATGGGGGCGTCTACACGTGCCAGCACATTATAGGGTATCGGCCCGGGACGCCCCGACGAGTTCGCGTGCTCACTCGCGCCCGGTCAGGTCGTCGAGACGCTGAAAGTACGCTTCGCGGGGGACCTGATATTGGTCACGGTAATCGATCTCTCCAGCCGCGAACTCCTCGGCGAGTGCCACGGCAGCATCGACGGCTTCCGCTCGGCTCTCGTAGCTGTCGGTGCCACAGTCCACGTCGGGTTCGAGATACAGCGTCACGAACCAGTCCGCGCCGACGCGCTCGCCGCCCGGGCGTCGGCCCCGTCGGCCGCGGGTGACGTAGATGGTCGGCATGCACGGGGCCGGGAGGTCGCCACCGTCGAACACGTCCGGTCGGTAGGCGAGGACGATACGTGCGTCTTCCTCGTTCCAGACGACCCACGCGGTCCCGAGCGAGTCGAGTGCCATACACAGGCTCCGACACGTGTGGAAAAGAGTCCAGCGGTCCGGGTTCGAAAGCGTTCCACCCACTATTTAAACGCAGTCGGTTTGGATCGGTCAAGCGGATCACCGATCTTCCTGTGTTGGCGCACTTTTCGACACACGAGGTTTGGAAGTAATGATGTGTGAGCAGGAGTCGAAGCAAGTGTTATGTGCCTCACTGCCCTCCAATTGATCTGTCCGCTGTCACGAACGCGGTCTCCGGTGTCTACGGGGCCCCGTTCGACAGGAGGAGCACATCGTGTCTCTCACCCAAGAGCACCTGCTATGGCTGCAACTGCTGGTCGCCGCCCTGTCGATCCCAGCACAGCTACTGACGATCGCAGCCGTGGTATCGGAGTTCCGGGCGCGCGCCGATTCCGATGCTGGGACGGCCCCGGCACAGGGCCGCGACAGGCCCAGAACGACAGTGCTCGTCGTCGACCCCGCATCCGTCTCACGAGTTCGCTCGCCGGTGCCGATCCGTCCCCGAAATCCATGGACGGCATCGGACTTGCGCTGTCCCTGTGGCCGCCGGCCCACCCAGTATCATATAAGTGCCTGTTGTTCGCTCTCACTCAGTAGTTCGGAGCTACCGGCTTACGCAACCGTACTTTCTCGACAAAAAACCTTGGAATTAATGGCGGGTGAGTGGGGGGTCGAGGCAACTGTTATATGGTCACAAGACTCATACAATAAATAGTATCGGAAACGGTTCCGGTCAGCGGTATGGTACCAACCCTCAGAACGGTGTCCCCGTGACGCCGGTTGGTACGTATGAACATGGCATGCACCCATCGAACGACGCAGTCACGCATCGCCCGGTCGCGAGAGCGGGTGTTGTGGCGTCGGCTTACTGCTGTGACGAACGGTTCCCGAGACAGGGGTCTCTGCGCGACTAACCACGTCGTCAGCGCCCCAGACGCTGTGATAGCATGACAGGCACCAAAGAATCACTCGAAGAGTTGAGCAGAGAGTACCAGGACTCCATCCCTGCGGACTTGCGGACGACCCACTCGTTCGACTGGTATCTCGACGAACTGTACGACGATCCTCGGATCGCCCGCAACGCCCACCAGCGGGTGGCGGATATGTTCGATTACTACGGCACCGAGTACGACGAGGACGCCGGGGTCGTCGAGTACAAACTGGCCTCCGAAGACCCACTGCACGACGGCGAGAACACCTTCTACGGTCGCGTCGTCCACGAGGCGATGCACGAGTTCGTCAACAAGGTCAAATCGGGGGCTCGCGGTCTCGGTCCCGAAAAGCGAATCAAACTGATGCTCGGGCCGGTCGGGTCGGGCAAGTCCGACTTCGACCGGCAGGTCCGTCGCTACTTCGAAGACTACACGCTACTCGACGAGGGGCGGATGTACACCTTCCGCTGGACGAACCTCTGTGACGTGATCGACGATCAGGACCCGGCCGACGACATCGTCCGGTCGCCGATGAATCAGGACCCGATCGTCCTCTTGCCACAGAAGCAACGCGACCGGGTGATCGAAGACATCAACGAGACGCTCGACGCACCGTACACGATCCGCAACGAGCAGGCGCTCGACCCGGCCAGTGAGTTCTACATGGATCGCCTGCTGGCTCACTACGACGACGACCTGCAGGCCGTCTTGGAGAACCACGTCGAGATCATCCGCTTCGTCGCCGACGAGAACCAGCGCCAGGGGATCGAGACGTTCGAACCCAAGGACAAGAAGAATCAGGACGAGACCGAACTGACCGGCGACGTGAACTACTCGAAGATCGCGATCTACGGCGAGAGCGATCCGCGAGCGTTCGATTACTCCGGGGCGTTCTGTAACGCGAACCGCGGTATCTTCTCCGGCGAGGAACTGCTGAAACTCCAGCGCGAGTTCCTCTACGACTTCCTGCACGCGACCCAGGAACAGACGATCAAGCCCAAGAGCAACCCCCGGATCGACATCGATCAGGTGATCGTCGGCCGGACGAACATGCCCGAGTACCGCGACAAGAAGGGCGACGAGAAGATGGAGGCGTTCAACGACCGCACCAAGCGCATCGACTTCCCGTACGTGCTGGGCTACGAGGACGAGGCCCAGATCTACCGGAAGATGCTGCGAAACGCCGACTTGCCGGACATCCAGGTCGAACCACACACGCTGGAGATGGCGGGTCTCTTCGGCGTTCTTACCCGCATCGAAGAGCCGGACGCCGAGAAGGTCGACATGCTCCAGAAGGCCAAAGCCTACAACGGCGAGATCGGTGAAGCCGAGGACGTGGACGTGAAGAAACTCCGCGAGGAGGCCGCAGCGACCGCCGACATCGGCGAGGGGATGGACGGCGTCTCGCCGCGGTTCATCGGCGACGAGATCGCAGAGGCGATCATGGACTCGATGCACCGCGACCGGCAGTTCCTCTCGCCGCTGACGACGTTCAATCACCTCGAAGGGAACCTCGAAAACCACGGCTCGATCGCCGAAGAGAAGTTCTCGACGTACTACCGGTACCTCGAACTCGTCCGTGAGGAGTACAAGGAGCGAGCCATCGAGGACGTGCGCCACGCACTGGCCTACGACATCGACGAGATCCAGCGCCAGGGCGAGAAGTACATGGACCACGTGATGGCCTACATCGACGACGACACCGTCGAGGACGATCTGACGGGCCGCGAGCAGGAACCGGACGAGCAGTTCCTGCGCTCGGTCGAGGAGAAACTCGACCTGCCCGAGGACCGCAAGGACGACTTCCGACAGGAAGTGTCGAACTGGGTCTCGCGGCGCGCACGCGAAGGAGACACGTTCAATCCGCAGGACAACGACCGCCTGCGGCGCGCGCTGGAGCGAAAGCTCTGGGAAGACAAGAAACACAACATCAACTTCTCTGCGCTGGTCTCCAGCGGCGAGATGGACGACGACGAGCGCAACGAGTGGATCGACGCACTGATCGAGCAGGGCTACTCCGAGGAAGGAGCCAAGGAGGTGCTGGAGTTCGCCGGTGCAGAGGTCGCCAAAAGCGAGATGGAAGAGTAATGAGTGGCGAGGACTTCATCGGTCGCGCGGACGAGGCGCTCGATCAGACCTACGAAGAGCCGATGAGCCTCTCGGCGTACGTCGACCGCCTGCTAGAGCACCCGGAACTGGCCTCCCACGCCTCGAAGTACCTGCTCGACGCCATCGAGGACGCCGGCACGCGAAGCGTCATCGAAGAGGGCGAGCGAAAGGAGCGCTACCGCTTCTTCGACGACCCGCACAACGACGGCGAGCACGCCATCCTCGGCAACACGGAGGTCCTGAACAAACTCGTCGACGACCTCCGATCCATCGCTGCCGGTCGCGGCAAGGACGAGAAGATCATCTGGCTCGAAGGCCCGACGGCGACGGGCAAGTCCGAACTCAAGCGCTGTCTCATCAACGGCCTGCGGGAGTACTCTCGCACCGACGACGGCCGCCGATACACCGTCGAGTGGAACGTCTCCGGCGCGGGGTCGAGCGACAGTGCGCTGACCTACGGCGATAGCCCGGCCGAGGACGAGGACGACTGGTACGCCAGTCCGGTGCAGGTCAATCCGCTGACCGTCTTCCCGATGGACGTGCGCCGGGACCTGCTGGCACAGCTAAACGACAGGCTCGACGATCACGTGAGTCTGCAGGCAAACGGCAAGCTCGATCCGTTCTCCCGGGAGGCCTACGAGTTCCTCGAAGAGCAGTACCGACGCGACGGCGTCACGGACCTGTTCTCGGCCGTGACGGACCCGAAGCACCTGCGGATCAAGAACTTCGTCGTCGACGTGGGCGACGGTATCGGCGTACTCCACTCCGAAGACGAGGGGTCACCCAAGGAACGGCTGGTCGGGTCGTGGATGCACGGGATGCTGCGTGAACTCGACTCGCGCGGGCGCAAGAACCCACAGGCCTTCTCCTACGACGGCGTCCTCTCGCAGGGCAACGGCCTGCTGACCATCGTCGAGGACGCGGCCCAGCACGCCGACCTGCTCCAGAAACTGCTCAACGTCCCCGACGAGGGCCACGTGAAACTGGACAAGGGCATCGGGATGGACATCGACACGCAGTTGATCATCATCTCGAATCCCGATCTGGAGGCGCGCCTGAATCAACACGCCGAGCGCGAGGGACAGGACCCGCTGAAGGCCCTGAAGCGCAGACTGGACAAACACGAGTTCACGTATCTGACGAATCTCTCGCTGGAGGCCGAACTGCTCCGGCGCGAACTCACGAACGAGACGAGCGTCTGGGACGCCGACTCGTGGGACGAACTCGAAGACTGGATTCAGGAACCCTTGACCGTCGCCGTCCGGGACAGTTCGAGCAGGGTGACCGACGTAGAACTGGCTCCGCACGCTATCGAGGCCGCGGGGATGTTCGCGGTCGTCTCGCGACTCGACGGCTCGGACGTGCCCGGCGGACTGGACCTCGTCGACAAGGCGCTCCTGTTCGACCGTGGCTATCTGCAGGAGGGCGACGAGCGAATCGCCGTCGAGGACTTCGACCTCGGTGAGAACGCAGACGATGGCGAGGGTGGCATCCCTGTCACCTTCACCCGTGACGTGATCGCCGACCTGCTCCACGAGGAGCAGGACCGCCACCACCCGAACCTGCCCGTCGAGAACGTCATCATGCCACGGGACGTGCTCAATCGGATGGCCGAGAAGCTCGGGACTGCCCCGGTGTTCTCACCGACCGAGGCCACGGAGTTCGAAGAGCGGGTCGTCCCGGTGAAAAACTACATCTTCGGCGAGCAGGAACGCGACGTGCTCGATGCGATCATGCGCGACAAGCGCGTCGACACCTCGACCGTCGAGGAGTACATCGAACACGTCTACGCCTGGGATGGCGACGAACAGATCGAGAACGAGCGCGGCGAGTACGAGGAGCCGGATCCGCTGAAGATGAAGATCTTCGAGATCGAGCACCTCGGGCGCTTCGCCGAAGAGAACTACGACGGGAACGACCCCGACGACGCGGTCCGACAGTTCCGCACCGAGAAGATCATCACGGCGCTGAACCGCCACGCGTGGCAGTCCCGTGACGACGAGTTCCGCGTCAGCGATGTCAACCCCAAGGAGATACCGGTCATCCAGACCGTCCTCGGGAGTCACGACTGGGCCGACGTGAAACGGACCTACGAGGACTTCGACCCGCGCCAGTGGGACAATCCACCGAGCGGGACCGAGACGGCCGATCTCAAAGCGGAGACGATCGAGAACATGCGAGAGTTGTTCGACTACAGCGAGGCGTCGGCCGAACTGACGAGCCGCCACGTCATGAGCCAGGTGAGTTACAAATGGGACTGAAAGACGACCTCGAACGGTATCGTGAGGTCGGCGAGGAACGACGACAGGACCTCGCGGACTTCATCCAGTACGGCGATCTGGGTCAGAGTCGCCAGGACTCGGTCCAGATCCCGATCAAGATCGTCGACCTGCCGGAGTTCGCGTACGACCAGCGCGACATGGGCGGCGTCGGACAGGGACAGGGCGGCCAGCCCCAGCCCGGTGATCCGGTCGGCCAGCCCCAGCCAGATCAGGACGGCGACGAAGACGGCGAGCCGGGCGAGGAGGGCGGCCAGCACGAGTACTACGAGATGGACCCCGAGGAGTTCGCACAGGAACTCGACGAGCAACTCGGACTCGACCTCGAACCGAAAGGCAAGAAGGTGATCGAGGAGGTCGAAGGCGACTTCACCGACATCACCCGGACCGGCCCGTCCTCGACGCTCGACTTCGAACGACTGTTCAAGCAGGGACTCAAGCGGAAGCTGGCGATGGATTTCGACGAGAACTTCGTCCGCGAAGCGCTCAAAGTCGACGGCTGGGGACCGGCGACGGTGTTCGAGTGGGCGCGCGAGGAGAACATCCCGGTCTCGAAGGCGTGGATCGACGACGCCTACGACGAACTGCCCGCCGACGAGACGGCGACGTGGGCGAGCATCGACGAGATGCGCGACAACGTCGAGCGAGAGGACACCGCGACCCGGATCCGCCGGGAGGGCGTCGAGGAGATTCCCTTCCGCCGGGAAGACGAGCGCTACCGCTACCCCGAAATCGAGGAGGAACGCGAGAAGAACGTCGTCGTCGTCAACATCCGCGACGTGTCCGGGTCGATGCGCCAGAAGAAACGGGAACTCGTCGAACGGACGTTCACGCCGCTTGACTGGTACCTCCAGGGCAAGTACGACCACGCCGAGTTCGTCTACATCGCCCACGACGCCGACGCGTGGGAAGTCGACCGCGACGAGTTCTTCGGCATCCGATCGGGTGGTGGCACCCGTATCTCCAGCGCCTACGAAGTCGCGCTGGATCGGCTCGAAGAGGAGTATCCCTGGAGCGACTGGAACCGCTACGTCTTCGCCGCGGGTGACTCAGAGAACTCCTCGAACGACACCGAGGAACACGTGATTCCACTGATGGAGGAGATTCCGGCCAACCTCCACGCGTACGTCGAGACCCAGCCGTCGGGCAACGCGATCAACGCGACCCACGCCGAGGAGGTCGAACGGCACTTCCGCGGCGAGAACGGTGTGGCCGTCGCCTACGTCTCCACGCCGGAGGACGTGGTCGACGCCATCTACGAGATCCTGAGCACGGAGGACGACCAATGACGACCGACGACCACATCAGAAAACAGCGCGTCGCTGGCGACCTCGAAGAGCCAGTGACCGAGGCGGCCAGACTCGCGAAGAAACTCGGTCTCTCGCCGTATCCGGTCAATTACTGGATCGTCGACTACGACGAGATGAACGAACTGATCGCCTACGGCGGCTTCCAGCACCGATACCCTCACTGGCGCTGGGGGATGCAGTACGACCGCCAGCAAAAGCAGGGCCAGTTCCTCGGCGGGAAGGCCTTCGAGATCGTCAACAACGACAAGCCGGCCCACGCGTTCCTGCAGGAGTCGAACGAACTGGCCGACCAGAAGGCCGTCATCACGCACGTCGAGGCCCACGCCGACTTCTTCGCGAACAACGAGTGGTTCGGCCTGTTCGCCGACGACCCCGACGCGTCGGCGATGCTGGCTCGCCACGCCGAGACGATTCAGGAGTACATGCAGGACCCCGAGATCGATCGGGCCGAGGTCGAGAAGTGGATCGACCACGTCCTCTGTCTGGAGGACAACATCGACCAGCACAAGCCCTACTCGCCCGTCGGGAGTCACGATCGGCCCGAAGACGTGGACTTAGAAGAGGTCGCCGACCAGCTAGACGACCTCGAACTCTCCGAGGAAGTCCGTCGGCAGGTCTTTACCGAGGAGTGGCTCGACGCCCAGACCGACGACGACGAGCCGATCACGTTCCCCGAGGAACCACAGAAAGACGTGCTCGCGTTCTTGCGCCAGCACGGGATGCAGTACGACCGCGAGGGCCAGCAAGCCGTCGAGATGGCGGACTGGCAGATCGACATCCTCGGTATCCTGCGTCGGGAGGCGTACTACTTCGCCCCCCAGAAGATGACGAAGGTGATGAACGAGGGGTGGGCCGCCTACTGGGAGTCGATGATGATGGGCGAGGAGCTGTTTGCCGGCGACGACGAGTTCGTCCTCTATGCCGACCATCAGGCCCGCGTGCTCGGCTCGCCGGGGCTGAACCCCTACAAACTCGGCAAAGAGCTGTGGGAGTACCTCGAAAACAGCGAGAACCGCCGCGAGGTCGTCGAGCGCCTGCTGCGCGTCGAAGACGTGACGTGGCGGAACTTCCACGACGTGATCGACTTCACTGAGGTGCAGGACCTCATCGCGCCCGATCCGCTGCTCGAAGACGTGCCGGGGAACCTCGATGCGTTCGATCCAGCGGACCCTCGCGTCGACGCCGAGGCACTCGAAGCGGCCAGAAACGGGGACCTCGACGTCGACGCGTACCCGTGGAAGGTACTGACCACCGAGGGGCTGGCCGAACGCCACTACTCGCTGGTCAAGCCCCAGTACCGCGGTTTCGTCTCGCGGATCGCCCAGTCCGATCTCGAACGCATCTCGCGGTACATGTTCGACGACGCCCGCTACAGTACCATCGAGGAGGCGCTGGCCGATGTCGAGTACACCCGCGGGTGGGATCGGATGCGCGAGGTCCGGGAGAGTCACAACGACGTGACCTTCCTCGACGAGTTCCTCACTCAGGAGTTCGTCGACGAGCACAACTACTTCACCTACGAGTACACCCACTCGTCGGGTGACTTCCGCGCGACCTCGACGGCCGCCGAGGACGTGAAAAAGAAGCTGATGCTCCAGTTCACGAACTTCGGCAAGCCGACGATCACCGTCGAGGACGGGAACTATCGAAATCGGAACGAACTCCTCCTGACCCACCAGTACAACGGCGTCGTACTGGACCTCGGGCAGGCACAGGAGACGCTCGAGCGCGTGTTCGAACTCTGGGGTCGCCCGGTCAATCTGCTGACCATCGACAAGCAGTTCGACGAACACGACGTGGAGGTCGCCCGTCGTCGGGACCGTGAACCCGAACCCGAGGAAGTCGGTCGGCGCATCCGCTACGACGGCGAGGAGATCACGATGCAGGAGGTCGACTGGTCCGAAGTCGAGCATCTCGACGCCGACGACATCGACTACGACACCAAGCCCGAAGAGTGGGTGTCGTAGTCGCGCCGACGCTGTGCCGGGGAAAGACAGTTCTATTTCTTGCCCGTGTGTTCCGGTATGTCACGATTCACCGTCAGTACCGAGGACCGGCTCTCCGTCGTCGACATCACCGACCGCGTTCGGGCACACCTCCCCGACGACGCCGACGGGACCGCGACGGTGTTCGTTCGCCACACCACGGCAGCGATCACCGTCAACGAGCGCGAATCCCGTCTGCTGGGGGACTTCGAGACGGCGCTCGCCGACCTCGTCCCGGACGAGGGCTGGCAACACGATGACCTCGACGGGAACGCCGACTCGCACATCAGGGCGCTGTTGATCGGTCCGAGCGTGACCATCCCGGTCAGTGACGGCGAACTCGACCTGGGAACGTGGCAATCGGTGCTGCTCGTCGAGTGTGACGGCCCGCGTGAGCGGGCGGTCGACGTGCGGGCGTGATCGCTTCAAGACACGTTGTAGCCTCCACGAAGCACTTTACATCGACGGGCGTCGCCTCGGATGTCGACAGTCCCTGTCGACGGTCCACTATGACGACATCCTCCACCGAACCCGACGACATCGCGGATCGTATCCGAACACAGCGAGCGCGCCAGCACGAGGCGTGGCGTTGCGACTGGCGGAACCTCGACGACTGAGCGGACGACCGAACGCCGACCCCGTGCCGGTTCTTATCACTCGTTCCGACCGAATACCTACGCTGTTATCCATCGTACTCAGGCCGACGCGGCCCGACGTATCGATATGAACACCATCGTCGTCTGGTTCCGTCGTGATCTGCGCTGTCACGACAACCCCACCCTGCGTCAGGCTATTGCGGACGCCGACGAAGTGATCCCGCTGTACTGCGTGCCCGACCGACTGACCAGCGACGGCATGTTCGGGCTCGACAAGGTCGGCCCCTACCGTGCACAGTTCCTGATCGAGAGCCTCGCAGACCTCCGCGAATCGCTGCGCGAGCGGGGTAGCGGTCTGTTCGTCCGGCAGGGTGATCCCGGGCAGGTCGTTCCAGAAGTCGCCGCGCAGTTCGACGCCGACGCCGTCTACTGGCAGGACCTTCCGGGCACGGAGGAACGCGGCGAGGCGGGCCGTGTTCGTGGGGCGCTCGCCGACGGCGGCGTCGTCCTCCGGTCGTTCTGGACGCACACGCTGTATCACCGGGACGACCTTCCGCGGCCGGTCGACGAGATCGAAGACACGTTCACGCCGTGGAAAGACCGAACGGAAGCGAAGACGACGGTCCGTGAGCCGGTGCCTACTCCGGTCGACGTGCCGACACCCGCGGCCGTCGACGGCGAGCAGATCGATCCGGGACGGCTGCCGACGCTGTCGACCTTCGGTTTCGAGACGGACGACGCCGTCGTCGACGAGCGTGGGGTCCTCGACTGGACCGGCGGTGAGTCGGCCGGGCTGGAGCGGGTCGAGGAGTACGTCTGGGACCGCGACCGGCTTCGAGAGTACCGCGAGACCCGCAACGGTCTCCTCGGACGCGACTACTCGACGAAGTTTTCGCCGTGGCTCGCACTCGGCTGTCTCTCGCCGCGCCGGATCGACGCGGCGATCCGGGAGTACGAACGAGAACGCATCGAGAACGACTCGACGTACTGGCTCCGGTTCGAACTCACGTGGCGGGACTTCTTCCAGTTCCAGCTCGAAAAGTACGGCCGGAAGTGGTTCCAGCCCGGCGGGATCAGGGAGCGCGACGACATCACGTGGCGACGGGATCGCGAGCAGTTCGAGCGGTGGGCGGCCGGGGAGACCGGTATCCCCTTCGTCGACGCCAACATGCGTGAACTGAACGCGACGGGATACATGAGCAATCGCGGACGCCAGAACGTCGCCTCCTTTCTCGCGAACAATCTCCGCATCGACTGGCGGCTGGGCGCGGCGTACTTCGAGGCGCGACTGGTCGACTACGACGTGGCCTCGAACTGGTGTAACTGGGCCTATCAGGCGGGGGTCGGGAACGACTCGCGCGACCGCTCCTTCGACGTGCTGTGGCAGGCAGACCGGTACGATCCCGACGCCGAGTACGTCACCCACTGGTGTCCCGAACTCGACGGACTCCCGCCGGAGTACGCCCACAGACCGTGGGCGATGAGCGAGCAAGAACAGGCCGAATACGGCATCGAAATTGGGATCGACTATCCGGCACCGATGGTCGGTCTGGACGGGTCGTCGGCCTAGCTGAGACTGCTGGCTGTCACTTCACGAAGAGAGCCGCCACCTCGCGGTGGCGAACCCCTTCGGTAGTCTATGGCCGACGGTACGAAGCGGGGCCGGCGTCAGGACCGATCAGTCGTCGGCGGTCGCCGCTTCACCGTAAATATCGTCGAGGCGCTCCTCGAACGCCTTCGTGATGTTACGTCGCTTCTTCTTCATCGACGGCGTCAGCAGGTCGTTCTCGGCGGTCCACTCGCGGGGGACGAGTTCGAAGGCTTTGATGGTCTCGATTTTCTCTAGGTCCTCGTTGACCTCGTCGACGTCCTCCTGAATCCACTCGCGGACTCGCTCGTCGTCGCACATCTCGGCTTCCGTCGCCGGGAGGTCGATCCCCTCGCGGTCGGCCCACTTGCGGAGTTGCTCGAAGTTCGGGACGAACAGCGCGGCGACGAACTTCTGGTCGTCGCCGACGACCATCGCCTGTGCGACGCGGTCGCTCGTCGAGAACTCGTCTTCGATCGGCTGGGGAGCGACGTTCTTGCCCGTCGAGAGGACGATCACTTCCTTGAGTCGGTCGTGGTAGATGAGGAAGTCGTCCTCGGTCCGTTCGACGATGTCGCCCGTGCGGAACCAGCCGTCGTCGCTGAACGACTGAGCGGTCTCTTTTTCGCGGTTCCAGTAGCCGGTCGACACGTTTGGGCCCCGTACCAGCAGTTCGCCGACATCGCGACTGGTGTCGAAGTCGTCCTGATCGACGACGTGCGTGTCGAGCTTGACCTCTTCGTCGACGACGGGCACGCCGAGCGTGCCGGGGCGAACGTCTTCGGGCGGATTGACCGTGACGACGGGGGCGGTCTCGGTGAGACCGTATCCCTCGACGATCTTGAAGTCCATGCCGAGGAACGTCTCGCAGAGTTCTTTCGCGAGGCTGCCCCCGCCACTGACCATGAAGTCGATGTTCCCGCCGAGGTTCTCCCGGAGCTGGCTGTAGACGAGACGGTCGCCGATGGCGTGTTTCAATCGCAGGCCGACACCCGGGTCGTCAGTTCTGGCCCATTCGCGGGCCACCTCGACCGACCACTCGAAGATGCGCTGTTTGATCGGCGACTCGCTGGCCTGCTCGCGCATTCGGTCGAAGATTCGCTCGTAGACTCGTGGCACGGACGCGCCGGTGTCGGGCTTGATGAGTTTGATGTCGTCGGCCATCGTATCGGGGTCCTCGACGTAGGCCACCGCCGCTCCGACGCCGAACATGACGAAGTGTCCTGCGAGCCGTTCGAAAACGTGCGCGAGCGGGAGAAACGCCATGGATGTCGTCTCCGGTGACAACGTCGGCATGTCCGGGTCCTTGTCGGGGCGGGGTGCGAGCCGTCTGTACACCTGATTCACGTTCGAGCGAAAGTTTCGGTGGGTCAGTTTCACTCCCTTGGGCTGGCCGGTCGTCCCGGAGGTGTAGATCAGGCTCGCCAGGTCGTCGGGCGAGCGTTCTTCGAGCCACGACCGATAGCTCGCGTCGTCGTAGACGCTCTGTCCGAGGTCGTGGAGTTCACCCAGTGTGTAGATGTCGTCACGGTCGGTCTCGTACTCGTCCATGACGACGATAAATTCGAGGCCCAGCCGATCCTCGACATCGAGCACACGGTCGAGCAACGCGGCGTTCTCGACGACGACGCCGTCCGCGCCGGGGTCGCTCAGGAGATACTGCACCTGTCTGGGTGAGGATTCGGTGTAGACCGTGGTCACGATCGCGCCGGCAGTGAGTGCGGCGAAGTCGGACTGTGCCCACTCCATCCGGGTACTGGAAAAGATACCGACACGTGTGTCGTGGTCCACGCCGAGTTCGCGGAATCCGGCGGCCAGATGGCGCACGATCGATTGCATCTCGTCGTAGGTGATCGAGGCGTACGCACCCTCCGGTGCGGCAGGGATCACGCTCGGCGTGAGCGAGCGCTCGTAGACACCACCCTTGTATAGCTGTGCCGACCGATTCGCGTTCCGGTCGGCACTCGCCTCGAACAACTCCGGGACCGTCGTATCGCCGATCACTTCGTCCGTGTACTCTCGCTCCGCCGTTCGCCACGCCGGCTCAGATCGAGACCCTACCATGTGACGAATGTACACGGTCGACCATCATATAAATAAGGGGGTGTAACGGGGTCGAGGTTCTCGACCGTTCCCGTTGACTTCCGTTTATTTCCCACGAAGAAATCGCCCGGTGCCTGCGAAGAATGTCAGCTATTCGATGTCGATGCGGTGGTCGTCGGTCGCGTGACCCTCGTCGAGTGGGAGCGTCACTTCGAGGACGCCGTTCTGGTACGTGGCGCTGATGTCCTCGACCAGTACCTCTCCGGGCACTCGAACCGATTCGCGGACCGTACGGCTTCGTGCACTGTGGTCGTCGGTGACCTCGTGGGTGCCACTGATCGCGAGGACGCCCTCCTCGAAAGTGAGGTCGATCTCCGACTTCTCGAAGCCGGGGAGGTCAGCCAGCACGACGAAGCCGTCGTCGGTGTGGTCGAGCGTCAGCGCGTGGTCGCCACCCGTCCGGTCGACGGCCTCGATACCGTCACCACTGCTCATCTCGTCACGCCCCGCAGGGAGATCCGTAGGCCGCCACACACCGAACTGGGCAGTGTCGGGACCGCCGTAGCCTGTCCAGAGACCGCGCCGCATCTGGTCTAACATTCGGTCCATCTGCTCGAAGGGGTCGATGCGTTCTCGCATAACACCCTATAATTGTCTCCGTAAGTATATAAATATAGTGAGATGTTTGCTAGCAGTCGTCCGATAGCGTGATCGCGCCCTTTAACGCGGCCGCCCTGCAAGCAGTGGTATGACCGACGGGTGGTTCGACGGACTGGACCCCGACGACCTCGACGGAGCGGCTGCCGCGATCCGTGACGGGAGCACAGCGCGGCCAGCGGACTGGCCCGAAATCGCGATCGAGGAGGGGTACGCCGACGATGCGACGGCGTACTACGAGCGCTTGCACGACGCGACGATGGCGGCCACCGAGGCTGCCGTCGCGGCCCGGGAGGGTGCGGACGACCGACAGCTGGTCCACGCGGTACGAGCGATGGCAGACTGCGAGCGAACGGCCAACGAACTCGCCGAGCGTGTCGCGGAGTGGGGTGAGAGCCGCTCGACCGACGCCGGGAGCGGCATCGACTACGCCCGTGAACTGGCGGCTGCTGACGGGACTGACGCGGCCGGCGTTGGCCTGCAGTCGCTCGCCCAGCGCGTCGTCGACCTCGACGAGGAAGCAGAGCGCCTGCGCGCCTACATCGACCAGACCGCACCCGAAGTCGCACCGAACCTCTCGGCGCTCGCCGGGCCGGTGTTGACCGCACGACTACTCTCGCTGGCCGGTGGTCTCGAATCGCTCGCCAAGAAGCCGAGTGGCACTGTGCAGGTCCTCGGTGCCGAGGACGCGCTGTTCGCACACCTCCGGGGCAACGCTCCCTCACCGAAACACGGGATCATCTTCACGCACGAAGCAGTTCGCGGCACGCATCCAGATAACCGCGGATCGGCCGCCCGCGCGCTGGCCGGGAAGCTCTCTATCGCGGCGCGCGTCGACCACTACAGCGGTGATCTGCGACCGGAACTACAGGCCGACCTGAACGAGCGGATCGAGACGATTCAGGCTCGCACGGAGGGTGCGGAATGACGCTTCCCGACGGCGTCGAGCGTCACGCCTTCGGCTCCGAGACCGGACTGGCGACCCGCGGAGAGCCAGTGTACGGTGAAGCGACGGACGGCGACTGGCGACGCTGGGACCCCCACCGCTCGAAACTCGGCGCGATGCTCGAACACGGGATGGAGACGGGTCTCGACGGGAGCGAGACGGTCCTCTATCTCGGTGCCGCCGCCGGGACCACCGTGAGCCACGTCGCGGACTTCGCCGGCCCGACCTACGCCGTCGAGTTCGCGCCCCGACCCGTCCGGGACCTGCTGGACGCCGCCGAGCCGCGCGGGAACCTTTTGCCGCTCCTCAAGGACGCCCGCAAGCCAGAGACCTACGCCCACGTCGTCGAACCGGTCGACGTGATCGTTCAGGACGTTGCGACCCGCGGACAGGCGCTCGTGGCGAACCGAAACGCTCAGTTCCTCCGTGCGGACGGACGCCTGTTGCTCGCGATCAAGGCCCGCAGCGAGGACGTGACCGCCGATCCCGAGACGGTCTTCGAAGACGTGCTGGACACGCTCGAATCCGAGTACGAGCTGCTGTCGACCGAACCGCTTGGGCCGTACCACGACGATCACCTCGGCGTCGTCGCCCGGCCGCGATAGGATCGAGGCGCGACGCTGGGCCGTGACGGAACGTTTTAACGCTGGGCAACCGACAACCAGATCGATGGAGGAGACGGGTTCCGCGGCAGCGTTCGACCGGATGGGTACCCTCGGTATCGAGGAGGAGTTCTACGTCGTCGACGACTACGGTCGGCCGACCTCGGGGTCTGACGAACTGGTCTACGAGAGCGAGCCACCGGCGATTCTCGACGGACGCCTCGACCACGAACTGTTCAAGACCGTCGTCGAGACCCAGACGCCGACGCTCGACGGACTCACGGACGCCCGTGAGGCATTGCACTCAGTCAGGAACGCCCTCGTCGAACACGCCGACGCGAACGGGTTTCAGATCGCAGCCGCAGGGCTACATCCACTGGCGAAGTGGCGCGAACTCGAACACGCCCAGAAGCCACGCTACAGGGCACAGCTCGACCGAATCCAGTATCCACAGCATCGTAATACCACGGCGGGCCTGCACGTCCACGTCGGTGTCGACGACGCCGACAAGGCCGTCTGGATCGCCAACGAACTCCGGTGGCATCTCCCGCTCATGCTCGCACTGTCGGCGAACTCGCCGTACTGGAACGGCTTCGATACCGGGCTTGCCTCTGCCCGCGCGAAGATATTCGAGGGGCTGCCAAACACCGGTATGCCGACGGCGTTCGACGACTACGGAGCCTTCGAGCGCTTCGAACGGCGAATGGTGGAGACCGACAGCATCGACGACCGCGGCGAACTCTGGTTCGACGTGCGCCCCCACTCGGGCCACGGCACCGTCGAGGTACGGACCCCGGACGGACAGCGCGACCCCGAGTACGTCCTCGCGTTCGTCGAGTACGTCCACGCGCTGGTCGAGTCGATGGCCGACCGATACGAGGATGGCGAGCAAAACACCGCGATGCGTCGTGAGTACCTCGACGAAAACAAGTGGCGAGCGATTCGCCACGGCCACGACGCGTCACTGCTGACTCGTGACGGCTCGACGGCGTCGCTTGGCACACTCGTCGACAGAGAATGTGATCGACTCGGAATCGACGGTCTCAAAGACCTCTACGACGCTCCGAGCGGTGCGACGCGACAACGACGACTCCGCCGTGAAGACGGCGTCGCTGCGCTCGCTGACGATCTCGTTCTCCGAACGAAGTAGGGTCCCACCCCCCAGTCCCCAGCCGTCGCGCCCAGAGTGGGCGTCCCGGTGCCGATCGGATCACCACTCCGATCGAAGACCACCTGCGGTGTATCATCCCATGCCACACCGCTGTTGCTATATTGCTCTCAGGAGGGTAAATAGCTACCGAGCCGTTTCACCGTCGATAACAGGACGGGGTTTCGACCGCTCTTTAAGTCAGTAATGCTCGGTGGTAATCGAACTCCGCCCCGAAGCAAGGGTTTTTGTGAAACAGGGACTTCCGTCCTTCTAGAAAGGACATGACTGATGACGAGACTCCCGACGACACGGACGACGGCTTCGGCGAGGACCCGTTCGGTGACGATCCGTTCGACGACACCGACGAAGACCCACTCAGCGACGATGTAGACGTGCGTGAGCGCCTCGAACAGGAGGCAGACCGCGCCGTCGAATCGTTCGACGAGGGGATCGTCGATCTCCTCTCGTGGGTGCTCGACACGGAGACACGCGCCCGGATCTACGTCCACCTCCGGCAGCGGCCCGACAGCACGAGCGAGGAGATCGCAGACGGAACGGGCCTGTATCCGAGCACTGTCCGCGAAGCCCTGGCCGGACTCCACGACGAGGGGAAAGTGACGCGCAAGAAACGCGAGAACAGTGGTGCCGGCAACAACCCCTACGAGTACGCTGCTATCGCGCCGAGCGAACTGGTCGGTGAAGTGGTCGACGACGTGCAGTCCGAACTGAACACCGTGTTCAATCTGGATCGCTATCTCGGTGACCGCGACGAGCACACCGAGGCCGAATCAGAGCCAGTCACGATCAGTGTGAGCGAGGAGACGGACGACGGCGGCGAGGCCGAGGACGGTGCGACCGGTGACGACACACCGGCGGACTCGGCGGCCGGCGACGAACCCGACGACACCGAGGAGTGATCGACGGTGTGTGTGATCGATTCGTTGGACTGCCGGAGTCGAAGCCCATAAACCCGGAGACGTTCTGGCCCGTTGTATGAAGGTCGCGCTGGGCGGGACGTTCGATCCGATACACGATGGGCATCGTGCGTTGTTCGAGCGTGCGTTCGAACTCGGCGACGTAACGGTTGGACTGACCAGCGACGATCTCGCGCGAAACACCCGTCACGCGGACCGACACATCAGATCGTTCTCGGAACGCCGTGCGGATCTGGACTCGGAACTCGAACGGTTCGCCACCGAGTACGACCGCGCCTACGAGATCCGCGAACTGACGGAGCCGACGGGGATCGCGACCGAGTCCCAGTTCGAGGTGCTCGTCGTCTCCCCGGAGACCGAGACCGGCGGCAAGCGTATCAACGAGATCCGAACGGACAACGGCGACGACCCACTCGAAATCGAAGTCGTACCCCACGTCCACGCCGACGACGGGGACATCATTTCCAGTACCCGAATCGTCCGCGGCGAGATCGACGAACACGGCACCGTCACGCCCGAGAGTGACGGCCGCGCGGAACGGATGTAATCACCAGTCTGGCGCGTCCAGACCCGCCTCTTCGAGGAGTGGTTTCCACCGTTGCTGGATCGTCAGCCGAGATACGTCCGTCGCGTCGGCGACCATCCGCTGTGATCGTTCCTGTCCACTCACCAGCGCGCCGACGTAGAGACTCGACGCCATCACCGCCCGCTTGGATCGCTCTTCGTCGACCGGCATCGAGGAGAGGAAGAGGTCAATCGCCCGCGACCGGGCGGTACTCTCGAGGTCCAGTCGGTCCGCCGCTGCTTCGAGTTTCTCTAACCACGCTTCGTGTTCCCGCCGGTCGCTCGCACGGTACATACCCAGCGCTTGTTCTCCATCGGTCTTAAACGCTCGTCGGCGAAGCTATGAGCGACCCGTGCCAACGTCACCTATGCCGACTGTCACACAGCTTTGGACTGCCCCAGAGGGTGGTGCGCCGATGGAATCTCACGACCATGTCGAGGCCATCGCCGACGCGGGACTCCGCGGTGACCGGTACGCGACGGGGACCGGCCACTACGCGCCGTACGACGTGTGTCAGGTGACGCTCGTCTCACGCTCGGCGCTCACCCACATCCGACGAGCGTTCGACATCGATCTGTTCGACGGTCGCCACCGCCGCAACGTCGTCGTCGACGGCGTCGACGTGGTCGACCTGCTCGACACCCGCTTTCGGATCGGCGACGCCGTCTTCGAGGGAACGCGCCGACGCCCGCCCTGTGCCCACGTCGAGGAAGTCGCCGACGAAGACGGGGTCGCCCGCGCCCTCCGGGAGGAACGCGGCGGCATCTGTGCCGACGTGATCGAGTCTGGGACCATCGCCGTCGACGACGAACTCGCTGTCGTCGACCGTCTCGACGACCCCGATGCCCTCGCCGACGCCATCAGGGACCGCATCGGAGAGCGATAAGTACTTGAAGCGGTCGGGAATACGCCAAACTGATACGAAAAGTTGTAGCCGTTCACTCGGACCGACTGCACGATGTGTGCGGTCGATCCGGGAAAGATCTACAACTTTCCGTATGAGCGCGGGTAGCCAAGCCAGGAAAAGGCGTAGCGCTTAGGACGCTATCCCGTAGGGGTCCGCCGGTTCAAATCCGGTCCCGCGCATTGCTGCTGCGAGCAAGCCCGCGAGCAGCAGCAATCAGACGAGCGGATTTGTATCCCGTCAGTCGCGCGCAGCGAAGTGAGCACGTCTGACTCCGGTTCAAATCCGGTCCCGCGCACTGACTGAGTTTTTCGAGCGTAGCGAGAAAACGAAGGAAGGAGCAGGACCGGATTTGAGCCCCAGAAGACGAGCGGAGCGAGTCTTCTTCCGGTTCAAATCCGGTCCCGCGCATTGATGCTGCGAGCAAGCCCGCGAGCAGCAGCAATCATACACAAACTTCGGATTCTAGCGGGTGAGTGATCTGCCCTCATGACAACTTCACGATAGTGCCTGGGTCGTCGTTCACTCTGTAACATAAAAATCCGACTTCGAGCGTTCGTGTGGCGAGGCAGCTTTTAATTTGGCAATCTTGCTGGGAGTCCGATCGCGAACGATGACGACATCGTAGGCGTCATCAGCCGCAACAGTCGACCCGACGCTCCCTACCGCAGAAACGAGATGACCGGCATTCTCACTGCCGAGGAAGACCATCGAGGCGTCTTCTTCTCGCGCCACTCTTCGCAGACGTTTTGCTATAGAGCCAGATGGTGCACGACGACCGACAACTTTATGTCTGAAATCTGCACTCGGCGCTAAGTTGGTCACTTGTTCGTGTAATCTTGAGACAACGGTGTTCATATCGAATTCTTCGTTCTGCTTGATCCAACCGCGTTTTCTGGCATAGTCGGTGGCTCCCTGTGGGATGACGCTGACAGCCAGTACGTCCTCGTCGAAGACGTTCCCGAACTCTGTTGCGCGAACGAGTGCCGCCTCAGCGAGGTCCGAGCCATCGAACGGAACAACGAGTGTCATATGTAAAGTTTATTGATAATACAAATAGCTTCCCGGGACCGTTATCAAACAATGGGAACCGTGGCTAAGAGTCGTTCAAGTGGGATCTGAAGACAGTCACCAGAGCCTCTGGTCGTCGCATCCCTCCACACGATGAGCGAAGAGCAGGACCTGATTTGGAGACCTGCAATTCGTAGCGACGTGGAGCGAAGTGACGGGTGGGGATGCTGTCCCGGTGACGCGTCGGTCGGTCAGGGTTTGTGCGTGAACAGCACGACGTTGCCGTCGTGGATCGTCGTACAGAGGTCCAGTTCCATATCGAGGTTCAGTGACGTGTGCTCGTTCTTGCAGACGACCATGTCGTCGAACGGCTGTTCGCAGGCCGGGCACGCGACGGCCGTCGTGTTCTGATACGACGAGATGGCTTCGTTGTCCTCTCGTGGCGTGAGCGACGAGACGAGTTCGTCGAAATCTTCCATACCGGTGGAGGGGGTGGGCTGGCAATAAATGGTTGGGGCGTCCTCGGGATCGACGTGTTGAAGGTGTCGAGGGACGCCGCCACGCGTATGAACGGAAGCGGCGGCACGCGGTTCGTTCTCGTGGGCGGATCGACACGGACGGCCGAAATCGACGGGCTCTCTGGGGCGGGTGCGGATGGTGCGCTCGTCGCGCACACCCCGGCGGCGGACGCCGAGATTCTCAGGTACGGCGGGCTACTCAGAGCGCCGGCAGTGCCACAGAGTCCGACTGGCTGTCTCACACCGGCGGTCGTCACGCGGGCGGTCGTCGAGCTATTGAATCTCGACGTGACGGTCGTCGACGGTGGACTGGCGAAGCCAAGCGGTGCGCCGACGGTGTCGGTCGGCGCACACCCGGGGGCCGATATCCGGGACCAAGATCCGGTGTCGTCCGCGCCCGGTGCGTTCGAAGCGGCACGCCAGTTTGGGCGTGTACTGCCCGCGGACGAGGTTATGCTGGGCGAGTCGATCCCCGGGGGGACGACGACGGCGCTCGGGGTGCTCCGTGCGCTGGGCGAGCGTGGTGCGGTGTCGTCGTCGTTGCCAGAGAACCCAATCGAACAGGAGCGCTCTGTCGTCGAGGAGGGGCTAGCGGCGAGTGCACTGGCACCGGGTGATGCAGCGGGCCAGCCAAAGCGAGCGGTTCGTCGGATGGGTGATCCCGTACTCGCCGTCGCCGCCGGGATCGCGATCGGTGCGATAGAGTCCGACCGAGCGGTGATGCTCGCTGGTGGCACTCAGATGGCCGCCGTCGGGGCACTCGTCCGACACGCGGGTGTCGAAGGGCCGCTGTCGCTCGCGACGACAGCGTACGTCGATCGTGATCCGTCGGCGGAACTGCGAACACTGGCGTCCGACCTCGACCTCGATTTGACGGTGACAGATCCCGCGTTCGACGCGGGCGATCACGTGGTGATGGAGCGGTTCGAGGCTGGTGAGGCCAAAGAAGGCGTCGGAATGGGTGGTGCGCTGGCGCTGGCCGAGCGTGCGGGCGTCGACCGCGCCACTGTGCGCGACCGGGTCGCGACACTCGCAGACGAACTGACACGTTCTCGATGAGTGACTGACGACTACCCCACAGGCGTCTGACGGCCAGCAAACCTTTTTGAGGGGCCGCGCTGAACCTCGGATGATGAGCGCGTTGCGTGAGTTCTTCGACGACATCGTTGCCGACACCGACGCGGTGTTTCTGTTCGCGCCGAGTGCGTCACTGTACCAGTCGTTCGCGGACGAGGACGTCGACGTGGTCGTCGTCGCGTCCGAGAACACGGTGGACGCGCCGGATTTCGTCGAGCTACCGCTCGAATTTACCGATCTGGCTGGCCGTGTCCGTTTCGGAGTCGAGGGTGCACTCGAACAGGAGTTCGTCGACGAGGACGCCACCGTCGTCTGTGTCGCGGACGTGTTCGACGACGCTTCGGACTCGCTCCTTCGGATTCAGGTCGGCGAGTTCTCGGCCTCCGGGGTGTACGACCTGTTCGTCAATTCGCGGGCGGAGCCGGCAGTGATCCGCGACGTGCTGGAAGTCGCGGTCGAACTCGGCAAAAAGGGCCAGAAAGGCAAGCCGGTCGGCGCGCTGTTCGTCGTCGGCGACGCGGGCAAGGTGATGAACAAGTCCCGTCCGCTCTCGTACAATCCCTTCGAGAAGTCACACGTCCATGTGGGCGATCCGATCGTGAACGTGATGCTCAAGGAGTTCTCTCGGCTCGACGGGGCGTTCGTGATCTCGGACGCCGGCAAGATCGTCTCGGCCTATCGCTACCTCGAACCCTCTGCAGAGGGCGTCGACATTCCGAAGGGACTGGGCGCGCGCCACATGGCGGCGGGGGCGGTCACGCGTGATACGAACGCCATCGCCATCGTCCTCTCGGAGAGTGACGGGCTAGTTCGGGCGTTCAAAGGCGGTGAAATCATTCTCGAAGTCGATCCGGAGGAGTACTGATGCAGTTCAACTGGCCGGATTTGATCCGCAAACTGTTCTCTCAGGAGGCGGCCTTCGCAGTGGCGGTCGGCATCCTCGTCACTGGCGTGTTGCTCTCCTATCTCGTCTGGCGATACACGTACTACTTCCTCCGTGATGCCGGTGTTCAGGAAGCCGTCGAGGGGACGCCGTTCGAGCGGACGACACAGCGCTTTGGTACGTCGACGATCGGCCTGATCGCGACACTCGCCGCCATCTTCGTGTACATCGGTGCGATCTTGCTCGCGCTGAACGTCTCGCAGTTGTTTCGGGACATCTCGTTTTGGTCGCGGTTCGTCACGTTCCTGCCGAATCTCTTTGTCGCCGTCTTCGCGCTGATCGTCGGGCTGATCGCCGGGGACAAGGCGAAGCTCTCGGTCAGCGAGAAGCTTCGCAGCGTCAAGTTGCCACAGGCCGAACTGCTGCCGACGCTCGTGAAGTACAGTATCGTCTTCCTCGCCGCACTGGTCGCGCTCGGGCAACTGGGTGTCGCGACGGCCGCACTCCTGATCCTGCTCGCGGCCTACGCCTTCGGACTCGTCTTCCTCTGTGGGCTTGCGTTCAAGAATCTCCTTTCGGCCGGCGCGGCCGGACTGTATCTCGTCTTGACCCAGCCATACAGTATCGGCGACGAGATACGGATCGACGACCAGCAGGGGATCGTTCAGGAAGTCGACATCTTCGTCACCCACATCGAGAGCGACGGCGAGGAGTACATCGTTCCGAACGACACGGTGTTCGGGGCCGGCGTCGTCAAGATTCGGAGTTAGCGAGCATCTCGCGCACCTGCGCTCTCTCGACGGTCCCCGACGCCGTCCGTGGGAGCGCCTCGACCAGTTCGATCGTTTTGGGGACGGCGAAGTCCGCGAGTCGCTCACTCGCCGCCGTTCGGACGGTCTCGGGCGTGCAGCCGTCGGTCGCTGGGACGACGGCCGCAGCCACGCGCTCGCCCCACTCAGGGTCCGGGATGCCGACGACTGCGGCAGCCGCGACCTCGTCCTGTGCTTCGAGAGCCTGCACGACCATCGCCGGCTGGACGTTCTCGCCGCCGGTGACGATTCGGTCGTCGACGCGACCGGCGACGACGTATCGCCCCTCTGGGTCCCGATAGCCCACGTCGCCGGTGTGAAAGCCGCGGTCGTCGATGGCCGCGGCAGTCTGGGCGTCGTCGAGGTAGCCCGGCGTCACGGTCGGCCCGGCGATGACGAGTTCGCCCGTCGTTCCCGGCTCACAGTCGCTCCCGTCGTCGAGGACGGCCACGCTCGTCCCGCGGAGTGGCCGACCGACCGTCGCCGGATCGGCGAACGCCTCCTCGGGTGTCGCGGTCGTGATCTGTGAGGCTGTCTCGGTCGTGCCGTAGGTCGGATACACCGGAACGCCGGCCGCTCGACAGCGTTCGATCAGTTCAGGGCGTGCCGGCGCGCCCCCGAGCAGGACGAACCGAAGCGTGTCCGAGGGCGTCCACCCCGCGTCGAGCAGTCGCGTGAGCTGTGTCGGCACGAGCGAGACGCCGGTCACGCCGTACTCGTCGAGCACCGTCGCGGTCGCGCCCGCGTCGAACTCCGACTGCAGGACGGTCGTCGTCCCGTACAGCGTCGACCGGACGAGCGGTGCGAGTCCGCCCATGTGGCACATCGGGAGGCAGACGAGCCAGCGGTCGCCGGATTCGACGCCGAGTCGAAAGGCAGAGCCGACGGCGCTGGCAAGCAGATTCCCACGCGTCAGCCGGACGCCTTTCGGGTCGCCGGTCGTCCCCGAGGTAAAGAGGACGAGCCGCTCGGTCTCCCGGTCGGCAGTGTCGCCCACGGCGTCGTCCGCGACTGCGCTCGCGTCCGGGTCGAAGGCCGTGACGCCAGCGCCGTCTGCACCGTCGACCGACAGGATCACCGCGTCAGTCGGCGCGACCGCGCGAGCGAAGGCGACAGTCGCACCGGTACACAGCACCGCGTCGAGGTCGGCCGCGGACGCCTGCCGTTCGACGGTCGCCTCGTCCGCCCGGAGATTCAGCGGGACGGCGGTCCAGTTGTGCCGTATGACGGCGACGTACGCCGTCGCGAACCGGAGACCGGTCGGAAGCGCGAGACCGATCCGTTCTGACTCTGTGGTCACCGCCGACGCGAGCGCTGCGCTCCAGTCGTCGACCCGCCGGTCGACCTGTGCGTAGGTCATCGAACGACTACTGTCCGTATCGACGAGGGCCGTCGCTTCCGGCGTCGACTCGGCACGCTCCCGGAGTACGTCGGCCGATTCCGCTGGCAGCGGATCGTCGACCGGCCACGCCGCGGGCGACGGGAGTGTCACGGCGACACCTCCTCGGGGTCGAGACCGAGTCCCGGGCCGTCGGGGACCGCCATGCGGCCGTCGCTGACCGGTGCCGGGTCGTCGGCCAGATCGTCGGCCAGATAGCTCGCCGTGGCGAGTCCACAGGGGCGAACGGCCGGGATCGCCGCTGCGACGTGGACGGCCGCAGTCCGGGCGACGACGCCGTCGACGGTCGTCGTGATCACCGGCTCGATGCCCGCGTCTCGCGCTCGCATCGCCAGCGTGTGGGCGTTGCCCGGGCCGCCGACGACCATCGGCTTGAGGACGAGCACGTCGGCAACCCCAGAGCGAAGGACTTCGGCAGCGCCGTGGGCACGCAGCGCCTCGTCGAGTGCGATTTCGACGCCTCGATTGCGAAGGTCCGCATGTCCGTCGAGGTCGTCGGCCGGCAGCGGCTGTTCGACGTACTCGACATCGCGGTCGGCGAGTCCGTCGACGGCCTCGGCCGCCGTCTCACGGTCCCACGCGCCGTTGGCGTCGACTCGAAGCGTCACGTCGGTGCCGACGGCCGCCCGGACCGCGGCGACGCGGTCGAGATCGGTCGACAGGTCGCGGGCACCGACTTTCAGTTTCAGGCAGCCAAAGCCGTCGTCGACGGCCGCTCGGGCGGCTTCGACCGTCTCGTCGACGCCGCCGTCGCCGATCGTTCCGTTGACCGGCACCGACCCGGTCTCGGTGTCCCCGTCGAACCACTCGGCCAGTGGAATGGCGTCGGCGCGGGCGTCGGCGTCGAGCAACGCCGTCGCGAAGCCGTGGCGGGCGGCCGGCACAGCGTCGGCGTCCAGTTCCAGCAGTGCGGCGCTGTGGCCGTCGTCTTCGTACGTGTCGAGTGCCCGTTCGATCGCACGCTCACAGTCGTCGAGTGATTCGGTCCATCCAGCGAGGGGCGTCGCTTCGCCGATGCCCGTCTCGCCACGGTGGTCGAACCGGACGACGAACCCTTCCCGGCGTTCGATCGACCCGTCAGCGGTCGACAGCGGCGTCGCGAGCGGGAGTGAGAACCGTCGACAGCTCATAGTCCTGTGATGGCAAGTCCGGCCGCGAACAGGAGCGAGTGGACGAACAGCGTCTGGCCGACCCGTTCGAGCGCGGGGTTCAGTGCGTCGCCGTCGGTCCGTTCGAGGACGGTTTCGGTGACCGACGCTGCGAGCGGCAGCGTGAGCAGCGGGGCAAGCGCGGCGAGACCGAAGCCCCCGTCGAGGGCGAACAGGATCGGCACGACGTAGGCCATTCCGACCATCGCGAGAAACTCCACTCGGCTGAAGCCATAGCCCAGCATGACAGCGAGCGTTCGCTTGCCGGTCTCGGCGTCGGTCTCGCGATCACGAACGTTGTTCACGACGAGGATGGCCGTCGAGAGACCGGCGGCCGGGAGACTCGCGACCGCTGCCGTCACCAGATCGACGCCGCTCGGAATCCACATCGGAAAGAGCGCGACGCCGCTCTCGGCGACCGCCTGCACGTAGTACGTCCCGGTGACGGCGACGACGCCGAAGTAGACGAACACGAACAGATCGCCCAGTCCGCGATAGCCGTAGGGGTAGGGACCGCCGGTGTAGAGGATGCCCGCGGCGATGCTCGTCAGGCCGACGACGAGGATCGGCACTCCGCCGACCGCGACGAGGTAGCTCCCGAGCAGGACCGCAAGCCCGTAGGTCCCGAGCATCGCGTACTTGACCTGCGCCGGCGGGATGAGACCGCCAGCGGTCACTCTGGTGAACCCCTCGCGATCCTCGGTGTCCGTCCCGTTGACGGCGTCGTAGTAGTCGTTCGCGAAGTTCGTCCCGATCTGGATGAGCAACGCGCCCACCAGCGCGGCCACCCACGGCAACGGTGCGAAGACACCGTCGTGCAGCGCCAGTCCGCCACCCACGATGACCGGGGCCGACCCTGCTGGCAACGTCTGTGGCCGGGCAGCCATCACCCAGGCTCGCCGTTTCGAAACGTCCGCTGTCGCCGTACTCATTGGCGTATTCTCGGGCTGGGAGACCCAAAGCGACTGTGGTTCTCGCCACCGCTGTGCCGGCACGCGTGTCCCCGCGTGGCATCGCTGTCACCTGGTAACTGTCGTGTCGCCAAATCGATATAAAGGCGTCCCGCCAAGGTAGTAACGTAATGAAAGCAGCTAACCAGACGAAACGTACTGTCACGGTGAACGCATGATTCCACTCCAGACAGACCTGTTCGCGGCGACCGGCAGCGCCGAGGTGTTCCTGCTCGCTCGCCTCCTGTTTGGCGGCGTGCTCGCGTTCATGGGCCTGAACCACTTCATGAACACCGAGGACATGGTCGGCTACGCGCAGTTCAAGGGCGCCCCGGCCCCGAAACTCTCGGTGCTTGCCTCCGGCGGCCTGCTCGTTTTCGCCGGGCTCGGCATCGCCGCCGGTGCGTTCCCGGTGCTGTCCGGGTTCGCGCTCGCTCTCTTCCTGCTGGCGTCGGCTGTCCTGTTCCACGACTTCTGGTCGGTCGACGACCCCGAGGAACAGCAAAACGAGATGACGAGTTTCCTCAAGAATCTGTTCGGCGCGGGCGGTGCGCTGGCCTTCGCCGCACTCGCCGGTGCGACGTGGCCCTACAGCGTCGGTCTCGCACTGTTCTGAGCGCTCCCGTCTGCTCGCGAACTCTGACCCGAGCTAATAGTGCCAGGGGTAGTCGTCGAAGTCGGGGTCGCGCCCTTCGTTGAACGCGTCTCGCCCCTCTTGGGCCTCGTCGGTCATGTACGCCAGTCGCGTCGCTTCGCCGGCGAACACCTGCTGGCCCACCATTCCGTCGTCGGTCGCGTTGAAGCCGAACTTCAGCATCCGCATCGCGGTGGGTGACTTACCGTTCATGCGCTCGGCCCAGTCGAGGGCCGTCGCTTCCAGTTCCTCGTGGGGCACGGCCTCGTTGACCATCCCCATATCGGCCGCCTCGGCGGCATCGTAGGTCTTCCCGAGAAAGAAGATTTCGCGTGCTTTCTTCTGGCCGACCTGCTTGGCGAGATAGGCAGAGCCGAAGCCGCCGTCGAAGCTTCCCACGTCGGGGTCGGTCTGGAGGAACTTCGCGTGCTCGGCGCTGGCGATGGTCATGTCACAGACGACGTGCAGCGAGTGGCCGCCGCCGACGGCCCACCCCGGTACGACGGCGACGACGGGCTTGGGGATGTGTCTGATCTGGCGCTGGACTTCGAGGATGTGGAGGCGGCCGACGTTGTCGGGAGCGTCGTCTGCGCCGATGTCGGCATCTGCATCGTATTCGTAACCCGACTCCCCTCGGATCGACTGATCGCCGCCGGAACAGAACGCCCAGCCGCCGTCTTTCGGCGACGGGCCGTTACCGGTCAGCAACACGCACCCAACGTCGGTCAGGCGCTTGGCGTGATCCAGCGCCGTCGACAGTTCGTCGACCGTCTCCGGGCGGAAGGCGTTGCGGACCTCGGGGCGGTCGAAGCCGATGCGGACTGCACCCGTCTCCGTCGCCCGGTGGTAGGTGATGTCCGAGAAGTCAAAACGGTCGATAGCCTCCCACGCGTCGGGGTCGAACAGCTCCGAAACCATGGCGGTGAGTCGGGGTGGTGCGCGCAAAAAGGTGCCGAGGTCGGTGTCTCCGTTCGAAGAGGTGTCTTTGCTCTCGTGGCACCGAGAAGAGAGGACGTTTGAAACGGAGCTACTCGTCTTCGATCGACTCGTCGAGTGCCTCCCGAACGCGGTCGAAGTGGTCACTGATACGGTCGGGCATCGCATCGAGTTCTTCGTCGCTCACAGGTTGCTCCCGTTCCTGATGTCGTGCCATTGCTCGAACCTCTTGATGTATCGTTGCACGTTCTCACGTAAGTCGTCTTCGGCGTAGTCGAATCCCTCGTCGGCTGGAATCGGGCCAGAGATGCCCTTCACGTCCACTTTCTCTCCGTTGCGATAGATGTCCACGTGCAGTCCTTCCTCGGTGATGTCGTGGCCGCCGTCTGCATAACGGTCGTGATCGTACCGAACGACCGGCGTCCACTTTCCTTCATACCAGTATTCGAGTTGTACCATGAATCGGATCACTTCTCCCCGTTCCGTGGTGAAACCAGAGCGGATCTGTACACGATCGGCGATCCGGTCCGGCGGCGGTGTCACTTCATAGTGTGGCATTCAACGTTCTGCCGTGCCCTCGTGATCCCTGAAGTATTCTCGGAGGATCGCTTCGGATGGTGCTGGCAGCGGTACCAGCACTCGAAAATTCTCTCTTCAGACGGTCAGCATCACCGACTCTCCGCTGAAGTGGTGGGTCCTCGAGCTTTTTCAAACAGTATATATCAGAGACTTGTTGCCTCGACGGAATTCTGGCTTCGTCGAAAATCGACAGACTCGCTACGCCTCGTCAAACAATACAAATCGGGAGATTTGCTGGCTCGACGATTCGTTTCACTCCGTTACGCTTCGTCGAACGAGTCGAATCGGAGATTCGCCGGTTCGATCCGGCTTATTCAGCCAGATCGAACACCGATAGACTCGCTACCCTCGTCTATCGAGCACGACGAAGCTCGCTTTGCTACGCTTCGTCGAAGAGGGTCTCGCCGTCGACCATGTGCTCGGCGACGGCGTCCTCGTCCAGCGTCAGGCCGAGACCCGGCGCTTCGGGAATTTCGATGTAGCCGTTCTCGATGACGTCCTCTTCGACCAGGTCCTCCCACCAACCCAGTTCGTAGCTGTGGTACTCGACGGCCAGCGCGTTCGGGATGGCGGTGCCCACGTGGGCGCTCGCCATCGTCGCGATCGGTGAGGAGACGTTGTGCATCGCGACGGGGATGTAGTACTGGTTCGCCACGTCTGCGATCTTGCGGGTCTCGCGCATGCCACCGACCTTCGGGAGGTCGGGCGCGATGATGTCGACGGCCTGATTCTCGATCAGGCGGCGTTCCTCGGTGACGCGATAGCGGTTCTCACCGACGGTGATCGGCGTCATCGTGGACTTCGTGACCTCTTCCTGCACTTCGAGGTTCTCCGGCGGAACGGGGTCTTCGAGCCACCACACGTCGTACTCTTCGAGGGCGTTGGCGAGGCGTTTGCCGGAGCCACCGGAGAAGGTCCAGTGACAGTCGAAGGCAACGTCGGCCTCGTCTTTGACTTCCTCGGTGACCTTCTCGACGATCTCGGCCTTGTGGCGAATCTCGCCCGGGCGGAGGTGTCGGTTCGCGCGGTCTTTCTCGTGACCGCTGGGCACGTCGAGGTCGAACTTCAGGGCGTCGTAGCCGAGTTCGTCGACGACGCGGCGGGCCTCGGCCGCACAGGCGTCGGGGTCGGCCTCTTCTTCGGTGTGGCAGTCACAGTAGACGCGAACCTCGTCGCGGTACTTGCCACCGAGAAGCTGATAGGCCGGCACTTCGAGAATCTTGCCGGCCAGATCGTGCAGTGCGATCTCGATGCCGGCGATGGCGGTGACGGTGATGCCTTCGACGGAGCCTTCGCCGGACATCTTCTGGATGAGGTGCTCGTAGAGGCGGTCGATGTCGAGTGGGTTTTCCCCGATGACGAACGGCTTCATTCGCTCGATGAGTTCGGGGACGCCTGCTCCCCAGTAGGCTTCACCGGTGCCGACGATGCCGGCGTCGGTGTAGATGCGCACGAGGGTCCACGGGAAGTTTCCGTCGACCATCGTGGTCTGAACGTCCGTTATCTCTACGTCGCGGCCGCCGCCGCGCTTTGCCGTCGTACCCATCGTCTCCGACGAGAGGTCCCGCATCGTATACTCCGCGTTGGGATCGTGCAGGTCTGCGTAATTAATGTCGTTTCCCATGCTTGCTGATTCCGACCGGCAGGTAAAAAGATATTCCATGTTGCGCCACTCGAAACGCTTGCCGGCGCGGTGGGTGGATTATCAGACGCTGAAATCGGACCCATCAGCACTTTATACTCCGTGGTGTATTGCCGCTAAGATTATGAACCGACCAGTAAAGATAGTGAATCCCTCTCAAAGCCAATGACCATGGAAGACACTATCAAACGAAGTGGTTCCGTCGCTGTCGGTGGGCAACTCTGTCACGGCATCTATCAGATGTCGCTTCCAGCAGTCGTGACCGGTGGTGCGTACTTGCCGCTCGCAGCGCTCGGTCTCCTCGTCGCTGTGGCCGGTGGCGTCTACTCGGTCGTCGACCTCCGCCGGCAGGTCGACTCACTCATCGAGGAACGTGATGCGCTCCGATCGGAGAACGAATCGGTCCACTCGCGGCGCGCGACCCTCGAAGGCGAACTTCAGGAGATCCGTGCCGATCTGGAACAGGCCAGAGCCTCGTTACCGGATCCGTCTTCCGACCCGACCGTGACGCCGGACGGGGGTGTCGCCGCGGGTGATGGGTCGACGTTCGAAGAACTCGACGAGCACATCGCCAGAAGCTGTAAAGTCATCGACGCGGCCACCGAGGGAAATCTCGGTCAGCGAATGGACACTGACACGCCCTCGGAGGCCCTGAACGAACTCGGCCGCGAGTACAACGAGATGTCCGCGGCGTTCGAACAGACGGTCGAGACCGGCGGGGCCTTTTCGGCTGACGTTGCAAGCTCGAGTGAGCAGGTCACGTCGGCGACCCAGGCCGTCAAGGAAGCCAGTGCCAACGTCGCCGAGTCGGTCCAGGAGATCGCGGACGTGTTCCACGACCAGCACCAGCAGATCTCCCAGATCAGCGACGAGATGGGTGAGATGTCCGCGACCATCGAGGAGATCGCTGCGTCGACCAACGAGGTCTCCGAGATGGCGGACAAGACCGAGAAACAGACCGTCGAAGGCATCGAGTCGGGGCGAAAAGCCCGTGATGCGATGGTCGACACCTCCGATCAGACCGAAGACGTGGTCGACTCCATCGAGGAACTCAACGCCCAGATGGACGAGGTCGGCCAGATCGTCGACCTGATCGACAACATCGCGGAACAGACGAACATCCTCGCGCTCAACGCCTCGATCGAGGCAGCCCACGCTTCTTCGGGGGCGAACAACAACGGCTTCGGCGTCGTCGCCGACGAGGTCAAATCACTGGCAGAGCAGACCAAAGACGCGACCAACCAGATCGAGAACCTCATCGGCGAAATACAGGACCAGACCGAGCAGGCATCCGACGAGATCAGGGAGATGCAAGGCTCGGTCGAGACCGGTCGCGAGACCGTCGAGGACAGCCTCGAATCGCTGGAATCGATCATGGAACACGTCCAGCGAACCTCCAGTGGCGTCAAGGAAATTAGCAACGCCGCAGACGACCAGGCCGCCAGTTCCGAGGAGGTCGCCTCGATCGCCGATCAGGCAGCCGAGATCTCCCGAGAGAACGTCGAGGAGGCCGAACACGTCGCCGGCATCGCCGAAGAGCAGAACCTCGCACTCGGCGAAATGTACGTCAACGTCAAGATGCTCACCATGCGCTCGAAACAGCTCTCGACGCTGTTCGACCGCTACTCCGTCGCGGAGTAAGCCCCATCGTGATGCCGTCAGGCGCACCGTGACGCTCCCCTGTCTTTATAACAACGACCGTTGTAAAACTCGGCCATGGACGTAGGTGTACTAACCGTTCCCCTCGGTGGTCAGTCCCTCGAAGATGCCCTCTCGTACCTCGATACCATCGGTGTCGACGCCGTCGAACTCGGCTGTGGTGGCTTTCCCGGCGACGACCACCTCTCACGCGAGCAGTATCTCGACGACGAGGACGCACAGGCTCAACTGCACGATCTGCTCGACGAACACGACATGCAGGTCAGCGCGCTCGCGACGCACAACAATCCCCTCCACCCGGACGAGGAGCGCGCCGGGCAAGCGGACACGGAACTGCGCGAAGCCATCGAACTGGCTGACCAACTTGGCGTCGACGCCGTCACCTGCTTCTCGGGACTCCCCGCCGGGAGCGAGGCCGGCGAGGTACCCAACTGGATCACCGCACCGTGGCCCAACGAACACGCTGAGGCCCACGAGTACCAGTGGAACGTGGCCGTCGACTACTGGTCTGACCTCGCAGCACACGCCAAAGCCCACGACGTGCACGTCGCCATCGAGATGCACCCCAACATGCTCGTCTACGAGCCACAGGGGATGCTCGACCTCCGCGAGATGACCAACGAGTACATCGGTGCGAACTTCGACCCCTCACATCTGTACTGGCAGGGTATCTCGATCACCGACGCGATTCGCCTGCTGGGCGAGCACGACGCGATTCATCACTTCCACGCCAAGGACACGAAGGTCTACGAGGAGCAGGCCCGCACGAAGGGGGTCCTCGACACCACGCCGTACACGGACGAAATCGACCGCTCGTGGCTGTTCCGCTCGATCGGCTACGGCCACGGCGAGGATCACTGGCGCGACGTTGTCTCGACGCTGCGGATGGTCGGCTACGACGGCGCGCTCTCGATCGAACACGAGGACTCCCTGACCTCCGCCAACGAAGGTCTCGAAAAGGGCGTCGACCTGCTCAAACAGGTCGTCTTCGAGACCCAGCCCGGCGACGCTCACTGGGTGTAGTCCACTCGCCTGCACAGAAGTATCTCCGTACTGTCTTTTCCCGTAGGTTTATACCATAGCACCGAGCCACTTGCCAATATGGAGTACGAGCTGACACACAAGCCCTCCTACACGCACGTCGTCGTCGACCTCGACGACGGTGAGACGATTCAGGCCGAACCGGGCGCCATGACGAGTCACTCTTCGAACGTGTCGATGGATACGACGACGAGCAACGACGGACTGCTCGACTCCGCCAAGTCGATGCTCGGTGGCGAGTCCTTCTTTTCGAACGAGTTCACCGCGACGGGTGGGTCCGGTCGCGTCACGCTCGCACCGCCGACACCGGGCGACGTGATGCACTACGACCTCTCGAACGAGACGATCTACGCCGTCGACGGCGCGTGGCTAGCGTCTGACCCCGCGGTCAATATCGAAACGGAATTCGGCGGTCTCAAGTCGATGCTGGCGGGGGCCAGCATCACGCCGCTCACGCTCGACGGGACCGGGGACGTGTTCCTCGAAGCGTTCGGGGGGCTGGAGTCGATCGAACTCGACGCCGGCGAGACGTATCACATCGACAACGAGAACGTCGTCGCCTGGGAGGGGTCGGTCGACTTCGACGCCAACCGACCCGGCGGCATGAAATCGACGCTGCTCGGCGGGGAAGGACTGGTCTTCGAGTTCTCCGGGCCGGGCACTGTCTGGTATCAAACGCGCGGTCTCAACGCCTTCGCGACGGCCGTCGCCGAACTGGTCCCCGGTGGCGACAGTGGTGGTGGGTCCGGCGGCGAGAGTCCCGGTATCGACGACTTCCTGTAGTGACTTTCGGCTGTTGCCCCGAGGCGAAGGACTATACTACCACCGTTGTGAACCGTCAGGCGTGACTCTTGAGGTGATCTCAACATGACGCTCGATATCGGTATTCTCGGGTACGGGTTCATGGGCAAGGCTCACTCCAACGCGCTGGACCGCCTGCCCATGTTCTTCGACGACGCACCGGACACCAACCGCGACGTGATCGTGGGACGGGACGAGAAGGCACTCGCAGACGCGGCCGAGCGGCTCGGCTTCGACCGGACCGCCACGGACTGGCGCGACGTGGTCGACGAGGTGGACGTGTTCTACAATCTCGGCCCGAACCACGTCCACGCCGAGCCATCTATCGCCGCGCTCGAAGCAGGGACGCCCGTGTTCTGTGAGAAACCGCTTGCACCGACGCTTGCCGTGGCCGAGGACATGGCCGACGCCGCGGCCGATGCCGGCGTCGTCCACGGCACGGCGTTCAATTACCGCTTCGTCCCGGCGCTGCGGAAGGCCCGAAACCTGATCGAAGCGGGCGAATTCGGCGAGATCCATCACTTCCGTGGGCGCTATCTACAGGACTGGCTCGTCGACCCCGAGGCACCGTGGAGCTGGCGCAACGACGAGGAGATGGCCGGCAGCGGCGCGCTGGGCGATCTGGGTGCCCACACGGTCGATCTCGCGCACTTCCTGCTCGGTGACACAGCGGGTGACATCGAACGACTGAGCGGGCATCTCAAGACGTTCGTCGACGAGCGCCCCGTCGACGGCAGTGCGGGCGAAACACGAGCAGTGACGGTCGACGACGCCTACAGCGCCCAGGTCGAGTTCGAGAACGGCGCGATGGGGACGCTCGAAGCGTCTCGCTTTGCCAACGGCTGTAAGAACGACCACACGATCGAGATCGAGGGTTCCGAGGGAAGCCTGCGATTCAACCTCGAACGCCTGAACGAACTCGAACTCAAGCGCGCGGGGAACCGTGGCTTCGAAACGGTGCTGGTCACCGATCCAGACGATCCCTACATCGACCACTGGTGGCCGCCGGGCCACGTCATCGGCTGGGAACACACGTTCGTCCACGAGAACTACGAGTTCCTCAGCGCGATCCGGGACGGCACCGACTTCGAGCCGAGTTTCGCGGACGGGCTGGAAGCACAGCGGGTGCTCGATGCCGTCGAGCGCAGTGACGAGCGCGGCGAGTGGGTGAGCGTCGCATGACGGCCTCGAACGTGGCCGTCGATCCCGAGCCGCTGCTGGCCCGTCTCGACGACTATCTCGAACGCGAGGGGCTGGAAGCGGTCTGGTTCGCTCGACCGAACTCCTTCGCGTGGCTCACCGGCGGCGGGAACAACATCGTCGACCGCGCGACCGACATCGGCGTCGGCGCGGTCGGCTACGACGGCGACGAGCGGACGGTCGTCACGAACAACATCGAGGGCCAGCGCCTGATCGACGAGGAGGTCGGCGACGTGGCGGTCGAGACCGTCCAGTGGTACGAGGACGGCGTTGCCGACGCGATCCTCGAACACACGCCGACGCCTGCCGCCGCGGACTTCGACGTGTCCGGACTCGATCGGGTCGACGCACGGGATCTCCGCCAGCCACTCACCGACGACCAGATCGAGCAGTACCGCTCGCTCGCGGCGGACGCGACCGCGGCTTTCGAATCGGTCCTGCAGAACGCCGACCAGAGTGATACCGAACGCGAGGTCGCGGCCCGCATCCACAGTGCGCTCGAAGACGAGGGCATCTGGTCGCCGGTCGTCCTCGTGGGCGGGGGCGAGCGCGCACCCGTGTACCGCCACTACACCGCAAAGGAGACGGAACTGGGCGACTACGCCCTCGCGAGCATCACGTCGATGCGCGACGGTCTGTTCCTGAGTACGTCTCGAACCATCGCGTTCGACGCACCCGACTGGCTCGAATCGCGAACCGAAGACGCTGCGCGCGTCGAGACCTCGGCCGTCGCCGCGACCCAGCGAGTCGGCAACGCGGGTGGGACCGCCGGTGACGTGTTCGCTGCGATTCAGGACGCCTACGCCGATCTGGGCTGGGACGGCGAGTGGCAGCATCACCATCAGGGCGGGGCCGCCGGATTCGCCGGCCGTGAATGGATCGCCACGCCGACCCACGACGCGCCGGTCTACCTGCCGATGGCCTACTCGTGGAATCCGACGGTACAGGGAGCAAAGAGCGAGGACACGCAGTTGATCACCGAGGACGGCGTCGAGACGCTGTCTGTCACTGGCGACTGGCCGACGATGACCGTGTCGTCGGTCGAAGACGATCTGACGCTAGAACGTCACGACGTGTTACATCTGTAGCGCCAAGAATAATTTACAACTGCTGTTGTACTCCTTGCAAAAGACTAAGTAAACTCTCGCTAGTGCTGTGGTATGATACGGGACCGTACGTGGTGGCAAGAGGCAGTCGTCTACCAGATCTATCCGCGCAGTTTCTACGACTCGGACGGCGACGGAATCGGCGATCTGCAAGGCATCATCGAGAAACTGGATTACGTCGCCGATCTGGGCGTCGACGTGATCTGGCTCAATCCTGTCTACGAATCGCCCCAGCGGGACAACGGCTACGACATCAGCGACTACCGGGCCATCGACGACACCTTCGGCGACATGGCGACGTGGCGACGCCTGCTCGACGAGGTCCACGACCGCGATATGAAACTCGTGATGGACCTCGTGGTGAACCACACGTCCGTCGACCACGAGTGGTTCCAGCGCTCGCGCGAGGGTGACCCCGAGTTCGAGGACTTCTACCACTGGCGCGAGGGCGAGGATGGTGAGCCACCGAACAACTGGGACTCCTTCTTCGGTGGGTCGGCCTGGGCGGACGACGAGGTGCGTGACGCCCAGTACCTCCATCTCTACGACACGAGCCAGCCGGATCTGAACTGGGCGAACGAGGACGTTCGCGATGCCGTCTACGAGGTCGTCGACTGGTGGTTCCAGCAAGGTATCGACGGCTTCCGCATGGACGTGATCAATCTGCTGTCGAAGACCGAGGGACTGCCCGACGGCGATCCGACCGCTGCGTGGACCGGCTCGGAGCACTTCATCGATGGACCGGAACTGCTCGACTATCTCGTCGAACTCGAACGGGAAGTCCTCTCGAACTACGACGCGATGACCGTCGGCGAGATGCCACAGTTGACCGTCGAGGACGCGACGACCTACACCGGTCTGGACGGGCCGCTCGACATGGCGTTTCACTTCCAGCACACCAAACTCGACTACGGGCCAGCGGGGCGCTGGTCCGTCGGCGACTGGGATCTGACCGAACTCAAAGAGATCACGGCACGCTGGCAGACCGGTCTCGCCGACGAGGGCTGGAACGCACTCTACTGGGAGAACCACGACCAGCCACGCGTCGTCTCCCGCTACGGCGACACCGACGAGTATCGACGGGAGTCGGCGACGCTACTGGGGACGTTCATCATGACGCTCCGGGGCACGCCGTTCGTCTATCAGGGACAGGAACTGGGGATGACGAACGCGCCGTTCGAGTCGCTCGACGACCTTCGTGACGTCGACGCGATCAACCACGCCCACGAACTGATGGACGAGCGCGACTGTGGCTACGCGGAGATTCGACCGATCGTCGAGTATCGAACGCGGGACAACGCCCGGACACCGATGCAGTGGACCGATGGCGAGCACGCGGGATTCACGGACGGCGAGCCGTGGATCGACGTGAATCCCAACGCGAGCGAGATCAACGTCGCCCAGCAAACGGACGACCCCGAGTCCGTGCTCTCGTACTACCGGGACCTGATCGAGCTACGAACGGCGACACCGGCGCTGATCGACGGCGACTTCGAGGATCTGCTGCCAGCACACGAGCAGGTCTATGTCTACGAGCGACGCCTTGACGACGAACGGATCGTCGTCGTCCTGAACGCCTCCGGCGAGACGCCGACGGTCGAGTTACCGGTCGAAGCCGCGACCGAGTGTCTCCTGTCGAACTACGACGATCCGGGGACCACCCTTTCGGAAACGACGCTTCGACCGTACGAAGCCGCCGTCTACCGCATCTAGTTCTCGGTTCCGACGCGGATGACCTGCAGCAGCGAGTAGACCGGGACGCCCTTCACGTCACTCAGGCCCTGTTTGTCGGCCAGCACGACACAGGCGACGGGATTGCCGCCCTGATCGCGGATCGCTTCGATGGTCTCGGTCATCGTCGTTCCCGACGTGATCGTGTCGTCGACGATGTAGCAGTCTCGGCCGCGGATCTGCGCGAAGTTCCGGGAGAACGAGCCATCGAGCGACTGTTCGGTGTCGTCGTCCCACTGGTGCTTGCTCGGTGCGTACGTACCGAGGTCCGCATCGAGGTTGGTCGCGACCGTCGTCGCCAGCGGCGCGCCGGCCTTCTCGATCCCGATGACGAGGTCGATCTCCTCGCCCTGCTTCAGGAGGAGGTCGGCCATCGCGGAACCGACCGCCGAGAGACGACTGCTGTCGCGACCGATCGCGCTCCAGTCGACGTGGATGTCGAACGGCCCCCCGGTCGGCTCCGTCGTCGGCTCGCTTGCCCCTCCGCTCTGCTCGACGAGCCAGCTCGCCGTTTCGCGAGAGACGTTGAGTTCGTCGGCGATCTCACCCTTCGAGAGTCCGTGTTCGGCGAGATCGGCAGCACTTTCGATCAGATCGTCGATGTTCTTCATTGTCGTACTGACCCTTCCGACCGGGAGGGATTAATACCCAGTGGGATTTCGACGCGTCCACGGGCGACCGTTCGTCACTCACAATGGCCGAGCACGAGCTTGTTTCGTGTCAAATTCTATGAAATATACGAATCGGTAGATTTTTACTACAACTGATGTAAAAATCGTGTGGCTGGGTCGGACACCGTCGTTTGTCCCCCCGAACGACGGCGGCAGACGCTATTCACCCCCCACAACACCTCTGCCATATCCCCCCACTTCACACCCGGCCACCTTGTACCGGCCTGCCGGACGGCACCGACGAAACTGCTCGTCGTTCCACATACCGTCCGGCCGGCTGCTATAGTAACAATTGACACGATTCACACACCGATCGCACTGTCCTCGTGCGATCGGGTGTGCATTGACTTTCAATGGCTACTATAGTCTCTCACTCTGTGTCCGGTGCCGACGGTAATCGCAGGAACTCCTGCTCACAGGTCGGACAGACTAGCGTCTCGCGCGGTGTCTCGCGTGGGTTCGTGTGGCCCCCACAGCAAGTGACCTCCGTCGCCCGTTCGAACGCCGTTTCACACACCGGACAGACAGTGAGGAACTCACGGAGCGGTCGCGCCATCGCCAGTCGCTGCTCTGGGTCCTCGATAGCTTCTGAAAGCGCCTCGACGGCACCCACCTCCGCGACGGCGACGTGTCGAGGAATGAGCGCCGTCTGCCCGTCGACAGCGAGCCACGACTGTCCCCCTGTCTCGATCGGCCGTGCCTCGGGAGCGCCCGCGTGTGAATCGATTTCGTCCGCCAGTCCCGAGAGAGAGCGCGCCGCCAGTCGGTCCATCTCCTCGTGCCAGTGGCGCTCGAATTCACGCGCCAGTAACACCTGCTGGCCCTCGACCTCGACGATACCGGCGTCGACGAGAGCCGCGATCAACTGTTCGCCGTCCACGTCGGCGGGCGAGAGTGCGCCGGCCTCGTTCGTCTCGTGAAACCACTCGTCGGGAATCGGCGAGGCGGCGACCAGTTTCGGGGCGAACCGTGGCGTGTAGGGAACGAGATAGCCACGGAGCCAGATCACACCGAGACCGACGATCAGGACCGGGACCGCGACGACCGCCGGCCCCAGCAGTACGATGACGTTGACCAGCGCCCAGAGGAGGGCGACGTTGACGATCGTACACGGCACGCAGCGGCGCTCTCCCGTATGGGACGGATTACGGAGCGTGCCGAGGACGTTCATACCACGGCTTCGTTCCCGGGTGGCTTGAGGGTTGGCGAACCCGACTGGCTCGCCGTCACCAATGTTTTTAACAACTCCTGTTGTAAGGCATGGTATGGCGTGCCAGTGGCAGACGATCACCCGAGACACCGGTTCGAGCGCTGGCCGGCCGGAACCCAGCGACGGTGCTCGGTCGAACTCTCGCTCGATCCTCGTTCGATCCGGCTGTACAGTCACGTCCGCCCCGGGGACAGATAATGTACAGAACAACGGGCATATAACCTATCCTGTGGAAGCGACACACAAACGATGAACGACGATGATCTGATCGAGGTTCTCGAGGACGCAGGTCTGTCGCCGTATCAGGCGGAGGCCTACGTGACGTTGCTGGAACTCGGGAACGCCTCGGCGACCGACATCGCCGACGCCTGTGAGGTTCCCGACCCTCGGATCTACGATGTCCTGCGGGACCTCGAATCCAAGGGCTACATCGAGACGTACCAGCAGGACAGTCTCACGGCCCGGGCACACGACCCGGAAACGGTGCTCGACGACCTCCGATCCCGGTCGAGCGAGTACCTGACCGCCGCCGAGGAGATCGAAGACCGGTGGAACCAGCCCGCAGTCACCGAACACGAAGTGAGCATCGTCAAGCGCTTCGACACGGTGATGAATCGCGCTCGTGAGATCATCGAGAACGCCGAGAAACAGATTCAGATCGGCATCAACGTCGAGCAGTTCCGGGCGCTGGAAGACGCCCTCGCGGACGCCCTCGACCGCGGCGTCAACATCAAACTTAGCCTCTGTACCTCGCCCGACGACGAGGCACTTCCGACCGAAGACGAACTCGCGCGTGTGTGTACGGAAGCCCGCCACAGGGACATCCCTTCCCCGTTCCTCGTGCTCGTCGACCGGCGCTGGACCTGTTTTGCACCCCACAGCCAGTCACTCAACGAGTACGGTGTGCTCGTCAGCGACCGGACCCACACGTACGTGTTCCACTGGTTTTTCCTCACCTGCCTCTGGGAGATCTGGGACACGGTCTACACGCTCCGAACGCCGACGACGCCGACGACCTACGTCGACCTTCGCCACTGCGTCCGTGACGTGGACCCGCTGCTCGAAGAGGGTGCGACGATCAGGGCGACCGTCGAGGGGTACGAAACCGATTCGAACGAGACGGTGTCCCTCGACGGCCGGATCGCCCGTGTGAACTACTCGGGCGAGACGGTCGGACGCGACCAGCAACTCCCGCTCTCACAGCTGGCCGGCCGCGTCAGCATCACGCTGGAAACCGACGACGGTCCCGTCGAAGTCGGTGGCTGGGGGGCCGTCATCGAGGAGGTCGAAGCCTCCGAGATCACGATCGAAGACGTCCGGTACGACTGACGGCTCGTCGCTTGACTGTCTCCTTTTCGTACAGCGACACCGAATAAGCCGACGGTAGGCCCTGTCAGACAGCCAGTAAGCACTACCTTCTAGCCGTTATCACCCGCCGTTAACGATTTCAGAAAACAAGAAATCTGTTTCGCGTTTACTATCCCGGTTCCACACCTCCGCTCGTCCATTTATATATGTCCGTGCAGATGTGAATTTATTCTAACAATATGTGTGTTCATCCATCCGAAAATACATCGTTTCTAACGACGTTTACAACAGGTGTGGTTAACTATCGGCAACGTTTAAGTATGACCGCCGCAACTCAACGAAAGACGATGTCAGATAACGGCTCACACGACGACGGACAGCGAAGCAGTGTCTCACGACGGCGGTTCGTTGCAGCGAGCGGGGCAACGGGCGTGGCGGCGACACTCGCAGGATGTGCCGACCTCGTCGGCGGGGGCGACGGTGACACGGGCGGGGACGGTGATACCGGAACGTCGACTGGTGATGGCGGGAGCGGTGCAGCGACGACGGTCAATTTCGGGTTCGACCCGACGGCAGCCCAGGACTTCAGCGACGATATCACGACGGCACTCCACGAACTCGGTGGCCTCTCGGACGATATCGAGGTCAACTTCATCGGTGGCGACGAGGAGACGGGTGCACGACGTGACAACTACACTCGACTGCTGAGTTCCGGTGAGACCAGTCCCGACATGCTGATGATGGACAACGGCTGGGTGAACGTCTTCATTCAGGCCGGCCTCATCGAGAACCTCAGCGAACTGCTCCCGAGCGAGCTGGTGTCGACGGTCGACGAAGAGTTCTTCGAGGGCTTCACCGCGACGGCCCGTGACCCCGGCAGCGGTGACCTCTTCGGCGTGCCGATCTACCCGGACTTCCCGACGATGCAGTACCGCAAGGACCTCGTCGAGGAGGCCGGCTACGACCCAGAAGGAAACAACTGGGCGACCGAGCCGATGACGTGGGAAGAGTGGTCCCACATCACCGCCGACACGCTCGACAACTCCGGCGTCGAACACGGCTTTACCACGCAGTGGGACGTCTACGTCGGGACGGCTTGCTGTGACTTCAACGAAGTCATGTCCTCGTGGGGCGGCGCGTACTTCGGCGGCCGCGAGAACCTCTTCGGACCGGTCGGCGAGCGCCCGGTCACCGTCGACAAGGAACCGGTCGTCCAGTCGCTGAACATGATGCGCCGGTTCGTCCACGGCGAGGAGTTCGAGACGAACTACAAGGGCGTCAACATCAACGACATGGCCGGATCGATCGCACCGACGCAGATCCTCGGCTGGACTGAGGAAACCTCCCGTGCGCCCTTCGCCGAGGGCAACGCGGTCATGCACCGTAACTGGCCGTACTCACTCGCACTCACTGGGCGCAACCCGGACGAGACCGACGACCCGGCGCTGGGCGAGAACCTCGGTGCGATGCCGATTCCATACGCCGTGCCCGAATCCGACGCCGAGGAACCCGGCACTGGCGGGACGACCGCCGCACTCGGTGGCTGGCACACGACGGTCAACCCCAACAGCCAGAAGAAAGACGCCTGTGCGCAGGTCATCGAGGCCATGATGAATTCGGACTTCCAGCTCGAACTGTTCTCGATCATGGGCTGGGTGCCGCCGCGGCCGTCCCTGTTCGACTCCGACGAAGCGCAGAACATCGAAGTGATCGGGCGCTACCTCGATACGCTGCGTGTCGCCGGTCAGAACACGATGGCCCGCCCCGTGACCTCGGTCTGGACCGATCAGGTCAGCGTCATCGCAGAGCAGGCCAACCGCGCCGTCGACCAGGCGACCAGCTCTGCAGACGCGATGGCGACGCTGCAGTCCAGTCTCGAAGACATCGAACAGAGCGGCTAACAGGCACAACAGCTATACAGTAGCCATTTATAACAACAAACCATGACATTTGATACCAGACGACGGGGGGTCACTCCGTGAGCACTGACACCGCCGGTGCTGGCGAACGCGAGTCTCGGCGGTCGGGCGTCACCGTTCGGGTGATGCGCTGGATGGAGAACCTGAGCGATACGCAGTACGCCTACTTGCTGTTGGTCCCTGTGTTCGTGTTGCTCGGTGCCATCGCACTGTACCCCCTGTTGCGGACGTTCGAGCTATCCCTGTTCGAGACTCGACTCGGACAGGGACAGGGGACGTTCGTCGCCCTGGACAACTACATCGGGCTAATCACTGGCGCGAAAGACCCGATTTTGCCCGGCTCGACCACGTTTTTACCCGATAGCCTGACCTTCGGGGCGATGATCCAGAGCGCGCTGGTCGTGACCCTCATCTTCGCGGTCGTGAGCGTCTTCTTCGAGACGCTCATCGGTCTGGGTCAGGCGCTGATCCTCGATCAGGACTTCTACGGCCGCCGGTGGATTCGGGCAGCGATCATCATCCCGTGGGCGGTGCCGATCGTCATTCAGGGGATGATGTTCTTCCTGATGTTCAACTCCAATATCGGCTTCCTCACGGAGCCACTCGCCAATCTGGGCATCCTCGCTCCGACGAACACGCTGAACGACTCGGCGAGTTCGCTGTTTATCGTCATCGTCGCCGACATCTGGAAGACGTCGGCGTTCATGGCGCTGTTGATCCTTGCAGGCTTACAGAGCATCGACCGCGGTCTCTACGACGTGGCGAAGGTGGCTGGTGCCTCGAAGTTCCAGCAGTTCCGCTACATCACGTTCCCACTGATCTTACCGACGATCGGTATCGCGGTCCTGTTCCGCAGCGTGCAGGCGATGCGGGTCTACGGGATCATCGACTTCGTGTCGGGCTGTGAAACCGTGCCGTCGCTCTCCTGTATGGTCGTCGCGACGTTCCTGCGCAGACAGGGAACCTCGGCGGCTATCGCCTTCACGACGGCGGCGATCATCGGCGCTGTCGTGATGGGCATCATCTACTGGCAAGGGGAGGACGCGATCTGAGATGGCGACTGAAACATCCCAATCGGACGACGCCAGTGGACCGCTCCAGCGGTGGACACAGAGCGCCATCGAGAACCCCGAACGGGTGTACCGGGCACTGTTCTACGCGGCGATGGTGTTTTTCATGGTCACCACGCTGTTCCCCTTCTACTGGCTGCTCGTGCTAGCGATCACGCCGGAGGGGCGACTGCTCTCCGGGAGCTACCTGCCGTCGATCGACCTCTTTGGCATCTCGGCGACGTTCCCGCTGCCGGTGCCACAGGGGTTCAATCCCCAGGCGTTCATCGAGGTGTTCAATCAGCTTCCGTTCCACCTCTACATGCTGAATAGCTTCGCGCTGGCGGTCAGTACGACGGTTATCGTGCTCATCATCGCGAGCCTCGCGGGATACGTGTTCGGTCGTCTCGACTTCCCCGGTCGGGCCGTGCTCATGCTCGCTATCCTCGCGATCAGCTACTTCCCGCCGGCGGCGTTCGTCGTGCCGCTCTTCGAGGCGTTCACTGGTCGTGCAGCGATCCTGATCCCGTTCACGGATATTCCGCTGTTTACGCCGCCGCGGCTGCTGAACTCGCCCGGATCGATGGTGATGCCCTTCAGCGCACTCTTCATGCCGCTCTCGATTTTCATCCTGACGACGTTCTACGGCCAGATCCCCGACGGACTGGAGGACGCCGCGCGGGTCGAAGGGACGACGCGGCTGGGCGCGCTGTTCCGGGTCATCATCCCCCTGTCGGCACCCGGCGTCGCGACCGCTGCCGTCCTGACGTTCATCGCCGTGTACAACGAGTACTTCTTCAGTTCGATCATGGCAACGTCACCGTCGGCAGAGAACTGGTCACCGATCGTCGGCGGCATCCTGAGCTTCCAGACGCAGTACACGACGCAGTACAATCTGATGGCTGCCGCGAGCATCATCGCGGTGTTGCCGGTCGTGATTCTGGTGATCGTCGCACAGGAACGCATCGTCAGCGGACTCACCGCAGGAGCACTCAAGGAGTAACACAATGGCAAACGTCAAACTCGAACACGTCACGAAACGCTACGAAGATGTCACGGCTGTCGACGACATGAATCTCGACATCAAAGACGGAGAGTTCATCTGCCTCGTCGGTCCGTCGGGATGTGGGAAGTCGACGACGATGGAGACCATCGCCGGTCTCACCATCCCGACCGAAGGCGAAGTACACATCGGTGACCGCGAGGTCACGAATCTTCCGCCCAAAGACCGGGGGATCGCGATGGTGTTCCAGAACATCGCGCTGTTCCCGCACATGGACGTCTACGACAACATCAGCTTCGGGCTGCGACTGCGTGACTACCCGAAAGACGAGATCGACCGGCGCGTCTCCCGCGCGGCCGATATCGTCCAGCTAGAGGGCATGCTCGAACGGATGCCCGACGAGATGTCAGGCGGCCAGCGCCAGCGCGTCGCCATCGCACGCGCCATCGTTCGTCAGCCAGACGTGTTCCTCATGGACGAGCCACTGGCGAACTTGGACGCCAAGCTTCGCGTCCACATGCGGACGGAACTCCAGCGCCTCCACAAGGAACTGGACACGACGATCATCTACGTCACCCACGATCAGGCCGAGGCGATGACGATGTCCGACCGGATCGCCGTCATCGACAGCGGGGAACTCCAGCAGATCGATCCGCCGCTGGTCTGTTACAACGAGCCTGCGAACCTCTTTGTCGCCGGATTCATCGGCTCGCCGTCGATGAACTTCGTCAACGGGAGTGTCGGCACTGATGCGATCGAGACGCCGAACTTCTCGGTCGAGTTCGATCCCGCGACCGTCGAGGGTGTCGGGCCGGGCGACGACGTGACACTCGGTGTCCGCCCGGAAGACGTGTATCCGGCCGACGCAGCCGAGGACTTGCCGTCCCCCTCGGCCCGGATTACGGCACGATCCGACGTGCTGGAACCGATGGGAGACGAAATCTTCGCTTACCTCCTGCTGGGCGACGGCGAGACCTCCATGTCTCAGGAGGCCGCGACGGACGATCAGTTGCTCATGAGCATCGAACCCGACTCGGAGATGCAAGAAGACGAGACGGTCGACGTCGTCCTCGACAGGCGCAAGATCCACCTGTTCCACAGCACGACCGGCGAGGCCCTTTCCCACGATCTCACGGAGAATACGGCCGGTGACGAATCGGGCGGAACCCCAGCGGAGAGCGACGACTGACCATGCTGGCCGACACTGCTGCGTTCGTCTACTGGGGTGGGATGCTCGTCCTGTTTTTCTTCTGGGTCTACGGCATCGTGTCGTTCGGGTTCGACCTGAAGAACAAGATCATCCCCGGCATCTTCCAGTACCGGCGGGGTCGGCGACGGATGAAGGAGGAACGGGATCGCGAACAGGAACGAGAAGAACGAGAACAACAGCTGTACTAAACAAATCCAGCACGTTTTTAACCGACACAATCAGAGCTTCACACACTTATGACAGACTTTTCTAGCGTCCGGCTCGGTTTCGTCGGACTCGGAAACATCGCGCATCTGCACGCAGACGAAATTCTCGAAATCGGCGGTCACATCGCCGCTGGCTCGGACGTCGACGACGGAGCACGGCAGACGTTCGCCCAGAAGTACGACGCCGACGTGTTCGAAGACGCCGAGGCGATGTACGAACACGTCGATGCCGTCGTCGTCTCGACACCGAATCGCTTCCACGAGGAGTACGTCACCGGCGCGCTCGAAGCCGGACTGGACGTGCTCGTCGAGAAGCCACTGGCACACTCACTGGAGAGTGCCGAACGGATCGCGGACGTGGCGGCCGACGCCGACGGCTTCTGTATGATCGGCTTCCACAACCGATTCCGAAGCCCCGTACAGGTCCTCGATCAGTACCGTACCGACGGGGAACTGGGCGAGGTGTCCCACGTCGAGGCGAACTACATTCGCCGGCGCGGCGTCCCGGGACGTGGAAGCTGGTTCACGCGAAAGGAGGTCTCGGGCGGCGGCGCAGTGATCGACATCGGTACCCACGCCATCGACGTGGCGCTGTACCTGATGGGCTTCCCGGAAGTCGAGGAAGTCTCCGCTCAGACGCGCGCACAGTTCGGTCCCGACGACGACTACACCTACCTCAACATGTGGGGCTACGACGAGGGGGCAGGCGGCTTCGACGTCGAAGACTCCGCGACGGCGTTCGTCCGCTGTGCCGACGGCAAGACCCTCTCGCTGGAAGTCGCATGGGCGACGAACCGCTTCCCGAGCCGCGAGATCGTCGTCCGCGGTGACGAGGGCGGTGCCCATCTCGACATCGGCGACGACTCGCTGACGGTACTCGACACCTCGCCGGCCGGGGCGTCACATCACCGCGACACCGAGGTCGAGACCGCAGAGGCCGAGGCCCACGGACTGGAACAGAAGTACTTCCTCGAACACGCCGCGAGCGGTGACGCACCGTCGATGAACACCGTCGAGCAGGGGCTAACCGTCCAGCGCGTGATGGACGCGATCTACCGTTCCGGCGAGACCGGACAGGCCGTTTCCATCGAATAAGCGGCCCGTTACCGGCGGCTTATATGCAGAGAGAGGAAGATTTAATCCGCGGTACTCTCATTCTCCGATAGAACCTTCATGAAAGCAGTCGCCATTCGTCGCGGTAGCGACGAGCCAGCACTGATCGACAAGCCACGACCGGAACCGAAACACGGCGAGGCGCTCGTGCGCACGCTCCGCGTTGGTGTCGACGGCACCGACCACGAAGTCCTCAGCGGCTCTCACGGTGGCTTCCCCGACGGCGAGGACCACATGGTCATGGGCCACGAGGCCGTCGGCGTCGTCGAGGACCCAAACGGCACCGGACTCGAAGAAGGCCAGCACGTCGTCCCGACGGTACGACGCAAGCCCAACGGTGAGACGAACAAGTACTTCCGCCGGAACGAGCCGGATATGGCCCCCGACGGCGAGTACTTCGAGCGCGGGATCGTCGGCGAGCACGGCTACATGTCCGAGTACTTCACCAGTCCCGCCGACTACCTCATCCCGATCGACGAAGAGATCGCCCCCTACGGCATCTTCGTCGAGCCACTCTCGAACACGGAGAAGGCGCTCGAACACGCCCGCGCTTCCCGCTCTGCGTTCAAGTGGGACGAGGAGTCCGCCGCCGTCCTCGGGAACGGCCCGCTGGGACTGCTCACGCTCTGGCAGTGTGCCCAGGAGTTCGACCGCGCCTACTGTCTCGGTCGTCGTGACCGCCCCGACCCCACCATCGACTTCATCGATAAAGTCGGCGCGACCTACATCGACTCCCGAGAGACGCCCGTCGACGAGATTCCCGACGAGTACGAGGCGATGGACTTCATCTACGAGGCGACCGGCTACGCGCCCCACGCGTTCGAGACGATCACCGCACTCGACCAGAACGGCGTCGGCGCGCTGCTTGGCATCCCGAGTTCGTGGGACTTCGAGATCGACGGTGGGTCGCTGCACAACGACATCGTCCTCCACAACAAGTGCCTGATCGGCTCTGTCAACGCCGGCCTGCGCCACTTCGAAGAGGCCATCGAGGTCGTCGAGGCGATGCCCGAGGACCTGCTCGATCACCTCGTCACGACCGTCACCAGCCCCGACGACGTGGCCCCCGCCTTCGACGACGGCGACGACCAGATCAAGGCCATCGTCGAGTTCGAAGCGATCTAGCGGACTCGGTCACTGCCTTCTGCGCTCTCTTTTTCAGGACGCCGACCATTTCGAAAGGGCGAGGGCTTTCGAGGTGTTCGGGTCTAGCAGTTCGCTTGCGGTGGAGTCGCCGTTCGCGAATGCTCGCCCGGAAGACTTAGTTACTCCGTCCGTCAACGGTCGCCCATGCCCCGCGACGACCTCCGGGATGCACTGGAGCAGGTCATCACCGTCTTCGACCTCGGCGAATACGAGGTGACGGCGTATCTCGCGGTGCTACAACACGGCGAACTCTCGGCGTCGGAGTTGTCAGAACACACCGACATTCCCCAGCCCCGGGTGTACGACACGGTCCGAAGCCTGAGCGACGTGGGACTCGTCGAACTGAAAGACAGTCGGCCGATGACGGTGCTGGCGATCGATCCGCGCGAGGCGTTCGAGGACGTCCAGACCTCGCTCGACGATCTGGTCGACGATCTCTCGCGGCGCTACACCGCACCGACGCGCAAACCGGAGGCAGTCTCACTCGTCAAGTCGCGTCCGACGATCCTCCGATACCTCGAAGACATCATCACGGCCGCCGAGTACGAACTGATGCTGTCGCTGACCCCGCGCTTGCTCGACCGGTTCGAGGACACGCTGCGAGCGGTCCACGACGAGGGCGTCGCCATCGAAATGGTCGTCTCGCCGGCGTCGGAAGCCCCACAGGCTGGTCAGTTCGACTACCGGAGTCTCGCGACCACGGTCAAGGGCCGGCGCGGGATCACGACGCCGGTCGTCGCTGTCGCCGACGGAAGCTACTCGATGTACGCCACCCGCGAGAGCGTGCGCGGAAACAACGACCGCTACGGCGTCATATTCAATCGCTCGGAACTCGGCTTTCTGGTCTCCGGGTTCCTCAACACGGTGCTCTGGACGACCGCCGAGACCATCGTCGGCAACGGCGAGGACCTCTCCTTTCCCCGGCGCTACGGGACGATCAGACGCTGTATTTCCGATCTGCAGGCCCTCGACGGAGAGTTCTACGCTGCGATCGAAGGTCGAGACGTTGCGACGGGTGATTCTCGCGTCGTCGAAGGACAGATCGTCGAAGCCGAGTTCGGCCGCAATCGCGAGGTCGCGACCCTGACCATCGAGACCGAGCAGGGACAGGTCGCTGTCGGAGACCGTGTTGCCGCCTACGAAGACATCGAGGCGTTCACGATCAACGTCGGCCGCGGTGCGCCACCCGAACTGTAGCCGAGGTCGCGTGTTACCACGCACCAGCGTTTTTGGGAAACCTAAAACTCAAGTTACTCGGGCCGAGAGGGCTATCTAATGAGCCAACAGTTCGCTGCTGACGATGGGGCCGGCGGGGACACGACGGCCGATACCGGGGCGGAGAAGACTGACGACGAGTACACGTTCGACGACCTGACGGTCGTGATGGGTACCTACAACGAGGCGGCAGCCATCGGGACCGTTCTCGACGACATCGAGGCAGAGACCGACGGCCGAGCGAACGTGATCTGCGTCGACGGCTCCAGCGACCGAACGCCCGAGATCGCACGCGAAAAGGGTGCTCGCGTCATCGAACAGCAGCCACAGGGCTACGGCGTCGCAGTTCGGGCCGCCGTACTGGCCGCCGACCGACCGGTGATCGTCACGACCGACTGTGACGACACCTACCCGATGGATCGACTGGGCGACTTCCTCGATCAGATCAACGACGGCGCGGACGTGGTCAGCGGGGATCGGTTGTACTACGGGGCCGATGCGATGCCCGCCTTCAACCGCTTTGGCAACCACGCCTTTGCCGCGCTCGCCAGCGTCCTCATGGGCCAGCGAGTCCACGACACGACGACCGGCATGCGAGCGTACCGCCGCGAAGTGATCCAGAAGATCGAGTGGACCGAGAACACCGGTCTCTCGGCGGAACTGCTCATCCGCCCGCTCATGCGCGAGTACGACGTACGCGAGGAACCGATCGCCTACGCCGAACGAGCAGGCGAGACGAAACTCGATCCACTCAGCGGCGGTGCAGCGATCGCGAAATCGATCGTCAAAGTCTGTCTGGAAGAACGCGTCCGGTAGCCCCGCTTATTTAGAGGGATCATCGTAGCCGGTCGGAGAGAACACGCCACCTCGACCAGCCGAGGGCTTCGATTCTCCCGAGAGGAAATCTATGGATTACTACGATGATCCCTATCAGTCGGATACCAGGCCAGCGGGTGATCCGCGGTCAGGTCGATCTCGACCGGTTCGCCCGGCTCGAACGATTCGCTGTGGTTGTGCAGGCAATGGACCACGTCGTTGCTGTGGAGTTTTACCCGGTAGACGAACGACGGACCGTTGTACTGGCGCTGTGTGACGTAGCCGTCGGCTGTCGATTCCGCGGCGGGGACAGCACGCAAGTCGTCCGGCCGGACGAGCACGTCGACGGTCGCACCGTTGTAGGCCTCGACAGGACCGTTGAGCCGATCCGTCGCGAACGTTCCGATGCCCGTCTCGATCTGGTCGTCCGCGACGCGAGCCGAGAGGAAACTCGCCTGCCCGAGAAAGCTCGCGACGAAGCGTGATTCGGGGTTTTCGAACACCTCGGCGGGGTCGCCGACTTGCTCGATCCGCCCGTCCTGCATGATCGCCACCCGATCGGAGATCGACAGCGCCTCCTCCTGATCGTGGGTGACCGAGATCGCCGTTACACCGGCGCGTTTGAGGATTTTGCGGACCTCCTCGCGCATCTCGACGCGCAGGCGCACGTCGAGGTTCGAGAACGGTTCGTCGAGCAGGAGCACGTCGGGTTCGGGCGCGAGCGAGCGAGCCAGCGCGACCCGCTGTTGCTGACCGCCCGAGAGCTGACCCGGCATCTTGTCGTGGTGATCCTCCAGATCGACCAGTGCCAGTAGCTCGTCGACACGCTCCTGAGTCGCCGTCGCGTCCTGATCAGTCAGGCCGAAGGCGATGTTCTCGGCGACCGAGAGGTGCGGGAACAGCGCGTAGTCCTGAAAGACGATCCCAACGTCGCGCTGGTCTGGCTGTCGAAACGGCGTCTCGTCGTCGCCCGTCACGGTCTCGCCGGCGATGGTGATCTCACCCTCGGTCGGGCGTTCCAGCCCGGCGAGCAGGCGGAGCGTGGTCGTCTTTCCACACCCGGATGGGCCGAGCATCGTGAGTAGTTCACCGTCCTTGACCGACAGCGAGAGGTCGTCGACGGCGATTTCCTGTCCGTAGTCCTTGGTGATGCCGTCGATATCCAGCACGGTCTTCTCCGGGTCCGAGACCGCTGCGTCGATCGTGTCGAAATCTGAGGTTCGTGTCGTGCTCGTTCTGTTTGCCATCGGTTAGTCTTCCTCCTGATCGGATCGAAATCGCCCGTGGTCCCAGCGGCGACGCCCGGTCACGCCTCCGGCCCCCGCCTGTAGCTTTCGATGCCGCCGGGGTGGCCCTGTGGGTTCTCGATCCCGACGAGTTCGCCACCGGTCGGCGAGGCATACAGCGCGAACAGTAACTCGTCGACCACGTAGTACCGGACGCGTGCGGTGTCTCCCCCGTCGGGGTCGGCTTCTACTGTGTCGGCGTTCATCCGGTGGAGCGCCTCCCGTCGAGTGGCTGGATCGAGGGTGGCGAAGTCGTCGTCGAACCACGCACGGGCGTAGTCGTCGAGATACGCGACGGCGTCGGCCATCCCGGCCGCGTGCTCGGGTCGGGCCGCCCCACGCCCGTCGACGTAGTCGGTGACGAACCCGTCGATCCCGGAGAGTTCACTGGGGTACAGCGCCTCGGCGGCCGCCACGAGTGTCGCCCGTTCGTGTTCCGTCAACGAGCGGCGGTCCTCGCTGGCGTCATCGGATTCGGGGGTGTCCGTGGAGTCTGCCGATCGGTCACCGGAGAGCACTATCGCACCACCCCCGCCGACGGCGACGCCGGCCGCCCCGAGCGCGGCGATCACGTCCCGCCGATTCAGTTCCATTGCAGGTTCGTTAGGGGATCCTAAACTTATGGATTCCGTTCATCGGCCGTCACATTCGTTTCGACGAAGACGCCCGGCGGTGCCGATTCGGGGATGTATGCGGCAGAGCCACCGCAGGCGCGGGCGTTCACGCACCGCTCGACGCGCGGGGTGAGTGCTCTGGTCTGTCCGTCTTCCCCGGACTCGACGGGGAGGTCGAACCGGTAGGTAAAGCCCCCGCCTGCACCGTAATCGACGAACACTGTGAGCTGAACGGTTTCTCGGCCGTCGACCGTGAGCCGGCCTTCGTCGACCGGCCGCAGGTCACTGACGACCGACACCTCGCCGTCGGTGATCGTCAGATCGAGTGTGACGGTCTCGGCGGCGTCGGGAACCACGTAGTAGGCGCTCCCGTCGTCGGTCCCGACCCGGGCCGTGACACTGGACGCCCCGTCGGGGATGCCGACGGTCGTCGCCAGCCTGATGCGCTCGCCGGACACGTCCTGTACACGCTGGAGGTGCGCGCCGTCGGGCGAATCGGCGTAGGGCGCCCACGCACCCCGATAGACGTAGCGATACACCTGCCGGTCGGGGAACGCCGCCGCGGTCTCGAATGGGGCGTCGTCGATGGCGTATATCGCCCGCCCATCGAATCCGGGGTCGTTGCGAAGCGGCTGGAACGGGTGATTGAGCCAGTCGCCGTAGGGGTCTGGCAGGAGGACGAGCGAGTTCGCCGGCGGCCCGTCGGCGAAGGGTTCGTACGCCGTCTCGTAGGTCGCCGTCACGTCCATGTTCTCTTCGATACGGTGGTCGATCGCGTCGGAGGTGACCGACCCGAACGCGCCGACGCTCACCAGCAGGAGGGCGGTGACGGCGATGCCGGCCATCCGTGCGTCGAGTCGCTCGTCGAACCCTCGCCAGAGTGTTCGACCGATCCCAACGACCCCCATCGCCGCGAACGCCGCGGTCGGGACGAGCAAGTCGAAGTGGTAGTACGGACCGAACGCCGAGACGAGTCCGTCACCCGCACGGTCGAGTTCGCCGAGGATGTTGAAATTGCCCCAGAAGTAGACGTTCCCGGCCGCGACCGTGAGGAATAGGCCGGCGAGGATCGCTTCACGGGGGCTGAACCGCGAGCGGGCGGCGAGGACCAGACCGACTGCGGCGAGACCGGTCCCGAGGATCCCACCGGCGACCCACTCGGTGAAGAACAGTTCCAGAACCAGCCGGTTCGACTGGATCGCGACTTCGGGCGAGTAGACTGCCTCGTGGCCGAGAATCTGGCGGTGCCCGAAACCAAGCCCGTCTTCCGGGGCGAAGGCCTCGTAGGGGAACACGAGCGGCGAGCCGGTCACGACGGCGTTGTACAGCAAGGTGACTCCGACGCCGGCGGCCCCGACTGTGGCCGTCCGCGCCTGTCGCGCAAGCGCTCTTCGCCAGTCGGCTGCGAGGGTCCAGAGTGCGTGGACGACGAACGGTGTCGCGAACAGCACTGCGGTGTAGGGCCGCGAAAAGAAGGCCAGCCCGACCGCGCCGCCGGCCAGTGTCGCGAAGCGGCGGTCGTCGGTCCGGTCGGCCCTGAGGTAGGCGTACGCGAACGTGAGGTTCAGCATCGTCGTGGGCGCGTACGGGAGAAAGACCGACGAGTCGATCAGAAAGAGCGGCGAGACCAGCACGAACCCGCCGGCCACGAGTCCCGTTGGACGGTCGAACACCTCGCGGACGACGCCCGCGACGAGCGCGACGTTTGCCGCGGCGATAGCGACGAGCGCGACGCGAAAGCCACCGAGTAGCTTGCCGATGGCGAACAGCGCTGCCGGCACCGGCGAGTACTTCGGGTATAGCTTCTCGCCGTCCTCGACGAAGAACCACGGGTGAAACACGTCCTCGACCGGGGGCCGCAAGAACAGCTTTCCCTCCAGCAACATCGCGGCCTGCTGGAGGTACACGCCTTCGTCGTGGTTCAGCGAGTGGTACGGAAAGACGTTCGTCGCGATCAGTCCCACGACGAGTGCGCCGAGAGCCGCGAGCAGGCCGGTCCCGAGTCGGAATCGTCGGCTGTCGACGCTCATGTGCGATCAGGCGGCACCGCCACCACCGTCCTGCGCCAGGATGACGGCCATCGAGAGCCCGGAGACCACGACGAGTGCGAGTGCCGGCACGGCGGCCGCACCGTACAGGCCGGCCTCCTCGACGCGCCAGATGTAGGTCACCAGCGTGTCGAATCGGAGCGGGCGCAACAGCAGGGTCGCGGGCAGCTCTTTCATCGTCGTGAGGAACACGAGCGCCCCACCGGTCGCGATTCCCGGCAGGACGAGTGGCAGCGTCACCTCACGGAACGCACTCATCGGCGACCGACCGAGTGTCCGGGCGGCCTCGACGAGGCTCTGATCGACCTGCAGCGCCGAGGTCCGAATCGAGCCGATCGCCTGTGGCATGAACCGGACGACGTAGGCAAACACCAGCAGTGGGATCGTCTTGTACACTGCGGGGAACACGTCGAGGCTGAAGCTGACCAGCGCGATAGCGAGGACGATACCCGGCGTCGCGTAGCCGACGTAGGGTGCCCGGTCGGCCAGCGCTGCGAGCCGCGAGTTCGAGACGGCGGACCGGAGCGCGATCGGGAGCGCGACCAGAATCGACCCGCCCGCGGCGAGCAAGGCGACGTAGACGGAGTTCCAGCCGTAGGCCCACGAGAACGCCATCGATCCGCTGGCATATCCCGGCCCGGTCCGCAGGAACCACATCCCGAAGATGCCGATCGGCAACAGGATCGCGACCAGTCCCACCGCCGCCGGAAGCACCATGGCCGGGAACCGCCACGGCCCGAGGTCCAGATCCGCCCCGCCACGGTTCCCGCTCGATTCGTAGGCACCGGAGCGGTCGGCCCCGATCCGGGATTCGAGCGCGAGGATGACCGCGGTCACGGCGAACAACTGGACCGAAAGCAGCGCCGCGTAGTCACGCATAAAGCCGTTGTATCGGGCGTAGATGAACTGCGTGAACACCTCGACGCGCATGATGTTTGGCGTCCCGAAGTCCGACAGCGTATAGAGGGCGACCAGCAGCGCACCTGCGGCGATCCCGGGCGTGATCTGGGGCAGCGTGATCCGGCGGAACGCCTCCCAGCGGCTACAGTTGAGCGAGCGGGCGGCCTCGACGAGCGAGGCATCGAGGGACAACAGCGACGCGCGCGTGGTCAGGAACACGTAGGGGTAGGTGTACAGCGTGAGGATCAGTGCCGCGCCGCCGAATCCGTAGATCGTCGGCACCTGTTCGATACCGAGCGGTGCAAGCCCGTCGGCGAGGGTTCCTCGCGGGCCAAAGACAGAGACGGCAGCAAAGGCCCCGAGGTAGCTTGGAATCGCGAGGGGCAGGGCGGCGATCACCGTCCAGAATCGACCGAAGGGGATGTCCCCTTGTACGGTGAGGACGGCCAGTGGCACGCCGACGAGGACGCTCCCAGTCGTGACGACGCCGACGAGCGCGACGCTCCGGACGAGCACTTCGAGTGTCTGTGGGTCGACCGTGAGATCGATCGCTCGTCCGCCGAGGTTCAACACGTCGGTGACGAGCCAGCCAAGCGGGAGTACGAGCGCCGCAGCGATCGCTGCCGCGAGCAGCGTCAGTCCGACACCGCCGGCTGTGCCGTCCTCACCGCTCGCTCCGGCACCGATCCGTGCCACACGCTCGCGGATGCTCATCCGAGGACGTTCGCCTCACGCATCAGTTCGAGCGTGGGTTCGAGGTCCGACAGCTCCGAGAGGTCGATGTCCGGCGGGCTCAGTTCGTCGATGGTCGGCAGTCCCCCGGCGGGCGTCACGCCGGAGATCATCGGGTAGGCGAAGCTGACGGTGGTGAAGAACTCCTGAGCTTCGGCCGACAGCAGGTGCTTGATAAAGGTGTCGACGAGGTCGCCTTTCTGGGTGCCCTTGATGCGCAGGGCACCTGCGACGTTGACGAGCGCACCCGCGTCACCCTGCGTAAAGGCGAGGTCGAGCGGGGCGTCGGGACGCTGGTTTTTCACGCGCAGCGCGTAGTAGTGGTTGGCGAACCCGGCGTTGAGCGCGCCGTCGGCGACCTGCTGGGAGACGACGTACTCGTTGGGGAACTTCTCGGTCCCGGCTTCCCGCATCGAGACGAGCCACTGCTTTGTCGCCTTGCGCCCCTTCTGCAGGCGCATCGCGGTGACGAAGGACTTGAACGCGCCGTAGGTCGGGGCCCAGCCCATCGTCCCCTGCAGCGCGCTGGTGTTCGGGAACTCCTCGACCTTGTTTGGCACGTCGCTCTCGCTGAGTTCGTTCGTGTTGTATGGGATTGCGCGTGCGCGGCCGGCGACACCTGTCCAGGCGTTGTCGCTGCCACGGAAGCCCGAGGGGACCGGCTCGACGACGTCGTCCGGCAGTGACTCGTAGGCGTCGTTGTCCGCGACGTAGCCGAGCGAACTCGCGTCGATCGACCAGAACACGTCGGCCTGTGGCGAACCGGCGTCGACCTCTTCGACGACCGTCTGAGCCAGTGACGAAGACGCTGCGCTGCTGGCGAACACGTCGAACTCCGGATAGATCTTCTGGAGCATCTCGACGAACTGGAAGTAGATGCCACCTTCGCCGCCGCCGATATAGAGGTTCAGCGAGCCGGAGAGATCAGGTAGCTCTTCGATCGAGGTGCCGCCCGGTGCGGGTCGGCCCTCGACGAGGGACCCGGACCCGCGGAATTCGGTCAGGGACGGAATTTCGGCGGTCTGGCTCGTCGCGTTGCCGGTGCTCGATCCCTCCTCGCTGGTACTGTCACCGCCAAGCAGCGACGAGACGCTCGAACAGCCAGCGAGTGCGCTCACGGTCGCGGTCCCGCCGAGTGCGAGGAAGCGTCGGCGAGACGACGTCGATCCGGTGTCGTCGGTCGTGTCGTGTGTGTCGGTCATTGATAGCTGGTGGTTTTTTAGGAATGCCTAAATGGATTGTGTTTTCAGTCGTCCGCGGCGGCCGGCACCTGCTCTCTGTCCGTCGAATCGATCGCGTCGAGGCAGTCGAGCCAGTCGAGCATGTACTCGCCACAGTAGTTGAGGAAGGGGCCGTTCTCCCAGTCCTCGTAGTCGCCTTCGGCGAACGCCTCGGCCATCTCACGGAAGACTCCGGCGTAGGTGTCGGCGTCGTCGCCGACCGGGTCAGACGGCTCTGCCGTCTGATCGTTCCGTGGGACCTCCAGCCCCACGCTGTCGACGATCTCCCAGACGTGTTCGTTCAGTTCCAGCCCGTGGACCTCGTTCGTGAGGTCCGAGAACGTCGAGCGTGGGGCCTTGTTGTGCTCACAGAGCGGATCACCGTTGTAGATCTCCCCGCCGAGTACGTCTGCGGCGCGCTTGAGGAACAGGCCGCTCCAGATGTCGTCGAACCGGCCCACGTCCCACTCGTTGTCGTCCATCGGCAGCTGGTAGAACGCCGGGATCACCTCCCGGCGGAAGGCGAGGTTCATCGAGCAGACGGTGAGATACTGGCCGGGGGCGGCGACGAAGTCGTCACCGTAGTCGTCTGCCGTCGTCCGGGTCTGGGCCTGCCCCTGCAGGTCACCGTCCATCAGGATCCGCACGGCGTCGAGGTCCGGCACGTTCGTCCAGAGGCCCTGTGAAGCGACGACGTTCCCGACCTCGGTCGTCTCGGTCTCGACCTGTTCGTCCATCGCCGCGTAGGGGTAGCCACGTGGGTAGAGGTCGTGGTCGGACTGGTAGAGGACGTTGACCCACTGCTCGTCTGAGCTGACTTCCTCGACGACACCGTCGTAGTGGAGGTTCTCCATGTGGGTGCCGAAGAAGTCCACGTCGTCGTGGGGCAGCGTATCGTCGTCGATGAAGACGCCGTACTCGTAGTCGCCGTCCCACATGTACAGCAGGCCAAAGGAGGTCTGGGCGTGACTCGCTTCGGGGATCAGATGGCTGTACTCGGACAGCCCGCGTGATTCGAACCACTCGGTGCGCCTGCTCCCGTCGAAGACTTCCCCCTCGACCGCAAGGTCGTCGAGCATTTGCTGCATGGCCTCGCTGTCACAGAAGTCCTCCGTGACGAGGACGAATTCGAGGCGGTCCGTGTCGAAGCCGTGTTCGCGTGCGTTGGCGACGTAACTCTCGATACACTCGTATTCCCTGATCGTCGGAACGATAACGCAGATGTCTCCCATCCTTGCCACAGTCTCTTTAGGCAACCCTAAAGTAACTGTCGTTGTCGAAATATGCCCACGACGGTTGAAACGACGGCCGAATCGTGCGTTCTAAACAATGGTTGAAAATCCGGCCGCGAACTGTCGACTGTGTAAGGCGAACTATTATTTGCCTTCCGGCGGCGTGTTTCACTACCATGAATGGACGAACTTCGGGAGGCGGTCGATTGCAGCTATGAATCTGGAGGGCCAGACCTGCGTCGTTACAGGGGCGTCACGCGGTATCGGTCGCGGCATCGCGGAGGACCTCGGCGACCACGGTGCGGAGGTCGTCGTGAACTACCGCTCTTCGGAGGGCGAAGCCCGCGATGTCGTCGATACCATCGAGGACGCCGGCGGCACCGCGATGCCAGCGCAAGCCGACATCTCGGTGCAGGACGATGTCGAGTCGATGGCAGCACGTGTCAGAGACACGTTCGGCCCAGTCGACGTACTGGTCAACAACGCCGGCATCACCGTCGACAAGAAGTTCGAGAACATGACCCGCGAGGACTGGCAGACCGTCATCGACGTGAACCTCGGTGGCGTGTTCAACTGTACGAACGCCTTTTTCGACGATCTCAAGGCCGCAGAGGCGGGCCGCCTGATCAACATCTCCTCGGTCGTCGGCCAGCAGGGCAACTACGGGCAGGCAAACTACGCGACGACGAAGTCCGGTCTGTTCGGCTTTACGCGCACGCTCGCGCTCGAACTCGCCAGCACCGGCTCGACGGCCAACTGCGTCGCACCGGGCTTCGTCGCGACGGACATGCTAGACGAGGTCCCCGAGCGAGTCCAGGAGAAGATCCTGCGCGAGATTCCCCTCGACAGATTCGCGACGGTCGACGACATCTCCGGGATCGTCCGGTTCGTCGCCAGCGAGGAGTCCAGTTACATGACCGGTCAGATCCTCGGCGTCAACGGCGGCATGGAGTGGTAAGGATGAGCAAGCAGGACCAGAATCAGGACGACGGAACGGCCAGCGAGGAGATCACAGATCCGATCGAGGAACTGCGCGAACGCAAACGCCAGGCCGAACTCGGTGGGGGCGAGGACCGCATCCAGTCCCAGCACGACAAGGGCAAGATGACCGCTCGCGAGCGCATCGACTTCCTCGTCGACGAGGGTACGTTCAACGAGGTCGACCCCTTCGTCGAACACCGCTCGACGAACTTCGGCATGGAGGAAAAGAAGTTCGCCGGCGACGCCGTCGTCACCGGTTACGGCGAGGTCGACGGGCGCAAGGTGTTCCTCTTTGCCCACGACTTCACCGTCCTCGGTGGCTCCGTCGGCGAAGTCGTCGCCGACAAGATCTGTAAGGTGATGGACAAGGCCATCGAGAACGGCGTCCCCGTGATCGGGCTGAACGACTCCGGCGGCGCGCGCATTCAGGAAGGCGTCGACTCGCTGGTCGGGTTCGCGAAGATCTTCCAGCGCAATACGAAAGCGTCGGGGCTGATCCCACAGATCTCCGCGATCATGGGTCCGTGTGCCGGCGGTGCGACGTACTCGCCCGCGCTGACGGACTTCACGTTCATGGTCGAGGACACCAGCCACATGTTCATCACCGGCCCGAACGTCATCGAGACCGTCACCGGTGAGCAGGTCTCCAAGGAGGAACTCGGTGGCGCTGGCTCCCATTCCTCGAAGTCCGGCGTCGCACACTTCGCCTACCAGAGCGAGGAGGAAGCGCTGGAGAATATCCGGCGACTCCTCTCGTATCTCCCCCAGAACAACATGGAGGACCCGCCCCGCGTCAAGCCGTGGGACGACCCCGACCGCGAGGTACCTGAGGTCACCGACATCGTCCCCGACGCCCCGCGCAAGCCCTACGACATGACGAAGGTCATCGACAGCATCGTCGACGACCAGTCGTTCTTCGAGGTCCACGAGAACTGGGCGCGCAACGTCGTCGTCGGCTTCGCCCGGATGGATGGCCGCTCCGTGGGGATCGTCGCCAATCAGCCCCGCGTCAGCGCCGGGACCCTGGACATCGATGCCTCGGAAAAGGCCGCACGCTTCATCCGCATGTGTGACTCGTTCAACGTCCCGATCCTGTCGTTCGTGGACGTGCCCGGCTTCATGCCCGGCACCGATCAGGAGCACAACGGGATCATCCGCCGCGGTGCCAAGCTCATCTACGCCTACGCCGAGGCGACCGTGCCGCTGCTGTCGGTCGTCGTCAGGAAGGCCTACGGCGGGGCCTACATCGTCATGTCCTCGAAGTTCCTCGGCTCGGACGTGAACTACGCCTGGCCCGGCTCCGAGATGGCGGTGCTTGGCCCGCGTGGTGCGGTCAACATCCTCCATCGCAACGAGATCGCAGAGGCCGACGACCCCGACGCCCGCCGAGAGGAACTGATGGACGAGTTCCGCGAGGAGTTCGCCCATCCCTACGGCCCGGCCAAGCGTGGCTATCTCGACGACGTGATCGAACCGAAAGACACGCGCTCGCGACTCATCGACGATCTGGACCTGCTCGAACGCAAACGCGAGGAGTCGCCGCCGAAAGACCACGGCAACATCCCACTGTAACCATGTCCTCACTGGAACCAACCGACGAAGAAGAGCCGACAGAGACCGTCGAGGAGTCCGAGACCGACGCGACGGTCTCGATCACCGCCGGCGAGCAGGACCTCGACATCTCACTCCCGGCCGACGCCTCGAACTCCGAGGCTGCGGCCATCGCCGCTGCCATCGGTGCCCACGTGACCGACCGCCAGCGCGCGGCCGCCGCGGCCGCCGCCAGTCAGTCTTCGCCCGAGTACGCAAACGAGTGGGTGCTGGAGGGACGCCTCGCACGTTTTGGCAAACGTCGCCGACCGGGACAGGTCGAGAAGGGCGAGGAGTGGAAAGCCGCTGGTCGGTCGTTCTACCGTTGAGATGGACATCCCACGGCTCGATCCCACGGTGCAACGGGCTCTTTTTCGCTTGCTGTCGACCCTCGTCCTGACACTCTGTTTTTTGACACTGGGACACGTCCTCGTGCTGTCGAACGCACCAGTCGCGAGTGTGATCGACTCGCTGCCGGTGTCGATCGGTGTCGCCGTCGGAAGCATAGTGGGGTTCCTGTATCGACACGAAGGGTTACCACTCGTTGACTCGTCAGACACTCGAAAATAGACGCGCGACCGATACGAACGCCGGCTACGCCTCGCCGTTCATGTTCCGCAGGACTTCCAGATCACGCGCCGTCTTGGTGAACTCGGACATCGAACTGTAGCTATCGCAGTGATCACACTGGAACTGCCGTCCCGGTGCCGGCAGGTCGCCCACGTTCGCTTCCCACTCACTGTTACAATCGGGACACTGAAGCTGTATCCAGGCTTCCTGCATGTGTCTGTCTGACAGGGGGACACTGATATATTTTGTCCGGGCTCCCGGACAGCGAGAAACCACACGCTCGAAAGCAACTGATTCAGTGACAGGTCAGGGCAAAGACAACTGGAACCACAACGAACACAATACCCCCGCGAGAGTGCAGGGACATGGGAGTCGCCGTAATCGAAGCGTCGATGACGAAGTTCGGCCAGCGCGACGCCTGGATCCGCGAACTACTCGCGGAGGCAGGCGAGGCGTGTCTGGCCGACGCACCCATCGACAACGACGAGGTAGAGCACCTGTACGTCTCGAACATGGCGAGCGGTGAGTTCGAGGGCCAGACCGGGATCATGAACGCGCTGGCCCACGACCTCGGTCTGATGCCAGCCTACAGCGAGCGGGTCGACCAGACATCGTCCTCCGGCGGGGCGGGCATCTACGAGGCCTGGCAGTCGATCGCCTCCGGCGCGAGCGACATGACGCTGCTCGTCGGCGGCGAGAAGATGACCCACAAGACCACGCCAGAGGCGACCGACGTGATCGCCTCGATCACGCACCCCGACGAGTACAAACACGGCGTCACACTCCCCTCGTTTGCGGGACTGACCGCCCGTCACTACCTCGAACGGTTCGACGCCCCCCGCGAGTCACTGGCGAAGGTCGCCGTCAAGAACCACAAGAACGGCGTAGACAACCCCCACGCGCAGTTCCAGAAAGAGATCACGATGGAGAAAGCACTGGAGTCGCCCATCGTCGCCGACCCGCTACGGCTGTACGACTTCTGTCCGATCACGGACGGCAGCGCGGCGATGCTCTTTACGACCGAGGAACGCGCGGCCGAACTCACCGACGACTACGCCGTCGTCTCCGGGATCGCCGGGGCGACCGACACCCACGTCGTCCACGAGCGCGACGACCCGACGATCATGGGCGGCGTCGTCGAGTCCAGCCAGCAGGCCTACGAGATGGCCGGGCTGGGTCCCGACGACCTCGACGTGGCCGAACTCCACGACATGTTCACCATCCTCGAATTCCTCCAGCTAGAGGGCATCGGCGTTGCCGATCAGGGGACCGCCTGGGAACTCGCGATGGAGGGGTACACCGCCAAGGACGGCGAACTGCCGATCAACACCTCCGGCGGCCTGAAATCGAAGGGCCATCCACTGGGTGCGAGCGGTGTCGCCCAGGGCGTCGAAATCTACGAACAGCTCGTCGGCGACGCCGGCCCGCGACAGGTCGAGGCCGATGTCGGACTGGCCTGTAACGTCGGTGGCTTCGGCAACTGTGTCATCACCACGATCATGGAGGCCGCAGAATGACGTTTGATGCCCACCGCTGTGCGAACGGTCACGTAACGTACCCCGGCCACACGCTCTGTCCCGAGTGTGGCGAGAAGCAGGTCGAGACCATCGACCTCTCGGAACGGCGCGGCGAGGTCGTCACGTGGACCCACTCCACGGCGACCCCACCGGGTGTGCGCGAACCGAACACGCTGGCGATCGTCGAGTTCGACGTCGAGGACACGTTCGTCCGCGCTATCGGTCAGGTCACGACCGACGATGTGGAGACCGGCGACATCGTCGAACCCGTCTACGTCGAGGAACTTCGCGATCCCGACATCGGGATCAAGGAACCGGCAAGTCAGGACTGGGATGGGTATCGCTTCGAACCTGTCCAGTGAGCAGACTCGGGCGCGAACCACGTGACTGCGAAGCGAAAGTGAAAAGCGTCCGTTTCAGTCGGCTGTCAGCGTCGTCTGCTGGACAGGGTCGTCCGCGGCCTGTTCACTGAGACGGTCGAGACAGTCGTTGACCGACTCGGCCGCCGTCTCGGCCGTGTGTGGCGCGACGACCTGCAGCTCGTCGTCCTCGTAGACGGCGAGGCAGATCGCTGGAAAGACTAGTTCCGTTCGTTTCGCGCCGGTCGTCATCGAGTAGCACTCTCTGGTGTCGAAAAACGGTGTCAGTCGGACCCCGTTCGCGCGTGCCCAGTCGCTGAACTCGTTGTACCGTTCCCGCTGGTCTGGTCGCTTTGCACCTTCGACCGGGAGTCGTTTTGCCCACGACAGTACGGTGTAGTCTTCGAGGACTCCCTCTGCGGCGAGTCGCTCCAGTCGAGTGATGATCGTCTGGCTGCACCGTTTCGCCGGCTTCGGAAGGGTCTCTCGAACGTACAGTGTCGCTCGAAGCTCCCCCGTCGTCTCTGTCGCGGGCATGGGTGATACACCATAACAGGTCTTAGATTATAAAACATTATGTTTATAGAGCTATGTTTTGGGGGAGGCTGTAGCATCGACGCCGCATCCCGTCGAAAACAGCTTACAGATGGTACTGTCTGGCTGGCAGCCGTTACCGATCGATGCGACAGATCAGGGAGATTCCTCGCCGTCGCCATCTTCATCGTCTCGATCCTCGCCGGTGCCCGCGTCGGCCATGTCGTCTTTGAGCGACTGGAGCTCAGCGTCGACATCGACCGGCACGTCGTCGGCCGTCTCCTCCGTGTCGTCGTCCGATCTGTCACCGTCGACCGTGATCGGACGCTCGTCCTGTGACTCTCCGATCCGGTCTTCGATCTCGGACCGTAGCCGTCGTGCCTCCGTCAGGAGTTCGCGCGCGTCGTCGTCCGTTGGCTGTCCCTCGACGGCGTCCTGCAGGTCTGCGAGCGCCCCATCGAGTTTCGAGAGCGTGGTTGCACTGAGCTGTTCGGCCCGCTGTCGCACCTCAGCGCTTCCACTGCCGGTCGTCGGAGACCGACCGTCGGCCATCCGCAGCGCCCGCTGGAGGAGTTTCAGAGCCTCGATGTTACTTCTGAGCAGGAGAATCGTCGCGGGGATCGCAACGTCACTCGTGAGACGGAGCAGTTCACGCAGTGTCGGCGGACGGGGACGACCGTCGTCGGTCCGTGGTTCGAACTCGTCTTCGAGTCGCCGGAGGGTGGTGACGAGATCACCGACCAACGTGGCGAGGTCGTCGTCGGAGGTACTCATGACCGGGGCTTGCACCGTGAGCTATAAAAACCCAGTCGCGTGGACTAGGGGAACCAAAACCCTTTTAGCTTTAGGGTAGCCTAACCTTCTCCAATGGCTCCCGCATCGGAACGAGAGGCTACAACCGAACCCGACGAGGTCGAGACGACTGTCAATGCACACAAGTGTACGCCGGATCGAACTGTCTTCACCGAAGAAGGAAACTCGGACGCGTGGATCGCGACCGATCTGACGGTCGAGCTACGGCGATAACTTCTCTGGGGTTACTGCCTCGCTGCCTCGGTCACGAGAGTGTCGTCTTCCAGATAGTGTTCGATGTGATGTGCGTCCTCTTCTGTCTCGACGAGCAGTTCTCGCAGAATCTGTGCGGTGGCGTGGTCGCCGAGGTTCGTGGCTAACTCGACGTGCTCGCGCAGCGACTCGATGATGGCGCCGTAGATCTCCAGATCGTTCTCCAGCGACGTACGGATGTCGTAGACATCCTCGTCCTCGGGGTCGACAGGTGCGTGCTCTTCCAGTGCTTTGCCACTGGCGACCGGCGTTCCACCGAGCGCCTGCGCACGCTCGGCGAGCGCGTCGGCCGCTTCCTCTGCGTGCTCTGCGGCATCGCCGAGGAACAGGTGCAGATCACGGAACTCCGCCCCCTCGACGTTCCAGTGGTGTTTCTTGAGCTGATGATAGAGGATGTAGGCCGACGCGAGGTCCGTGTTCAGCGCGTCGATGATCTGTGCTGACTTGTCCTCGTCGAGTCGAAGCGCGTTCTCGCCGACTGTTCCGAACTCCTGCTGGACCGAGCGCTGTTTGCTCATTACAACTACGAGTACGGTCGTGCGGCACTTAAGTTTTCACATTGGAAAGGATAGTTTGCTGTATAGAAAAATCATTTCCTATTTTGTACAACTTCCTGTGGCGACCGGATCGACTCACGGTGTCACTGCGTCTCGGATTGGGCTTACCGAGTCCGGTCGAGGGCGACGTAGCACTCGTCTTCGGCCGGTGTCGTGGGTGCATCGGTGTCGGTTGCGACCGTCCGTCGGTGGACCTCGACGACGGCCGCCAGTTCGTTCTCGCTGATGTCCAGCGCCGTAGCGAATTCGTCCCAGACGTGGCGAGGAAGGACGAGATAGTAGGCCCCCTCGGTCCGATCGACCAGCGGGTCCTCGTACTGTTTGCGCCACTCGTAGACGATGTCTTCGACACCGGGCAGTTCCTCGACGGCGTCCTGGTGCTCACCGAGCGTCGTCGCGAGACCCTCTACGTCGATGTCGTGTGCTATCGCCGATGCCTCGACGTGACGCCGGTCGAACAGCGTCGGTTCGTCCGTCTCCATCGCTTCGCTTTCGGCTGGAGGGCTTATAAAAGGTCGTCGGCCGCCTTCGGGCGTTTCCAGCCAGTGAGATTCCCCAGCAGAGTTATCCCCACACGTCGAAAACATCGAACTGCATGGGACGCCTCTCAACGTTGTTCTCGCCCGACCGGGTCGCCGTCGTCGGTGCGACAGATTCAGATGGCGCAGTCGGTCGTGCGATCACGGAAAACCTACAGGCGTCGTTCACGGGTGACATCGTCGCTGTCAACCCGTACAAAGACCACGTGCTTGGCTTGCCCTGTTACGACACGATCGGTGCCGTAGACGCCGACATCGACGTTGCGATCATCGTCGTGCCACCCGACGTTGCCGTCAAGTCGATCCGTGAGGTCGGCAAGGCCGGCGTCGAGAACGTCGTCGTCATCACCGCTGGCTTCGGTGAGACCGGTACCGAGGGCGCAGCACGGGAGAAAGATCTCAAAGCTGCGGCCAGCGAGTACGATCTCAATCTCGTCGGCCCGAACAGCCTCGGCATCATGAGTACGCCGAAGGGTCTCAACGCGACTTTCGGCAACGAGATGGCGACCGACGGCGACATCTCCTTCATGAGTCAGTCCGGCGCGTTCGTCACGGCCGTGCTGGACTGGGCCGCCGAGCGCGACGTGGGCTTCAAAGACATCGTCTCGCTGGGCAACAAAGCCGTACTCGACGAGCGCGACTTCATCGACGAGTGGGGATCGGATCCCGACACGGACGTCATCCTCGGCTACCTCGAAGACATCGAGGACGGCGCTGGCTTCGTTCGGACCGCCCGCGAGGTCACGCAGGACACGCCGATCGTCCTCGTCAAGTCCGGTCGGACCGACGCCGGTGCGAGCGCCGCCGCCTCCCACACCGGCGCGATGGCTGGCTCGGAGGAGGCCTACGAGGCCGGTCTCGAACAGTCCGGCGCACTCCGTGTCGAGACCGTTCAGGAACTGTTCGACTACGCCCAGATTCTCTCCGATCAGCCACTGCCCGACGGCAAGGAAGTCGCCATCGTCACGAACGCGGGCGGTCCCGGCGTGATGACCACCGACGCCGTCGGCGACAGTAACCTCGAACTGGCCGATTTCACCGATCACACGATCGAGCGTCTCGCCGAGACGATGCCCGACGAGGCCAACATCTACAATCCCGTCGACATCATCGGCGACGCGCCGGCCGCCCGCTTCGAGGCGGCACTTGAGACGGTACTGGGTGACGACAACGTCGCGATGGCGGTCGTCGTGGCCTGCCCGACGGCAGTGCTCGACTTCGAGAACCTCGCCGAGGTCGTCGTCGACGTACAGGCGGAGTACGAGATTCCCGTTGCCACCACCCTGATGGGCGGCAAGAGTGTCGGTCCGGCGGCCCCGACGCTCACCGAATCGGGCATCCCGAACTACTTCGACCCGGCCCGGGCCGTCGACAGTCTCGACGCGCTGGCCGAATACGACGACATCCAGTCACGGGAGTACGTCGAACCCGAGTCGTTCGACGTGGACCGCGAGCGTGCCCGCGAGATCCTCCAATCGGCGGCCGACCGGAATCAGAACCGTCTCGGCGTCGAAGCGATGGACTTGCTCGACGCCTACGGAATTCCGACCCCCCACGGTGAAGTCGTGAAATCGCCCTCGGAGGCCCAGCGTGTCGCCGACGAGATCGGCGACGAAGTCGTGATGAAGATCGTCAGCCCCGATATCCTTCACAAGTCCGACATCGGCGGCGTCGAGGTCGGCGTCGCGCCCGAGGACGTGCGTGACACCTACGAGGACCTCGTCGTCCGGGCGCGCAACTACCAGCGCGACGCGAGCATCCTCGGCGTCCAGATTCAGGAGATGGTCGATATCGAGGGTGGCACCGAGACGATCCTCGGGGTCAACCGCGACCCACAGTTCGGGCCGCTCGTCCTGTTCGGTCTGGGCGGCATCTTCGTCGAAGTGCTGGAAGACACGACCTTGCGAGTCGCACCGGTCTCTGAACCGGAAGCGCGGTCGATGCTCGACGACATCGAGTCGGCACCGCTGTTACGTGGGGCACGCGGGCGCGCGCCCGTCGACGAGGACTCTCTCGTCGAGACCATCCAGCGCCTGTCGCAACTGGTTAGTGACTTCCCTGCGATCCTTGAATTAGATATCAATCCGCTGGTCGCAACCTCGGACGGGGTGGCGGCCATCGACTTGCGGTTGACCCTCGATCAGGAGGAACTATGAACACGCTACTGGTCACCTCGACGGACGACGGCATCGGCAAGACAGCGATCACCCTCGCCCTGGCCCGGCACGCACAGCAGGCCGGCTACGACGTGGGCTACATGAAACCCAAGGGCACGCGCCTCCAGAGCGCGGTCGGCAAGACCCGCGACGAGGACCCGATGCTCGCCCGTGAGCTACTGGACCTCGACGCCGAGATGCACGAGATGGAACCCATCGTCTACTCGCCGACGTTCATTCAGGAGGCCATTCGCGGGCGCGAGGACCCCGACGAACTCCGATCGCAGGTCGTCGAGAACTTCGAGGCCCTCGCAGAGGAGAAGGACCTGATGATCGTCGAGGGCAGTGGCGACCTCGCGACGGGGAGCATCGTCGACCTGACCGACGTGGACATCGCCGAGGCGCTCGACGCTCGGGTCCTGCTTGTGACTGGCTACGAATCGGTGTCGACGACCGACGAGGTCCTGTCGAGCGCCAGAGCAGTCGGTGACCGTCTCGAAGGCGTCGTGTTCAACGGCGTCGCGGACGCCAAGATGGACGAACTCAACGACGACGTGATGCCGTTCCTCGACAGCAGGGACGCCCCGGTCTACGGTGCGCTCCCCCGCGTGCAGGAACTGGCCGGCGTCACGATCGACGACCTCGCCCGGAGTCTCGGCTGTGACGTGCTCACCCCCGAGATCGGACTGGACGACCACGTCGAACGGTTCACCGTCGGCGCGATGGGTGGCAACAGTGCGCTCGACCAGTTCCGGCGTACCCGGGATGCCATCATGATCACCGGCGGCGACCGCTCGGAGATCCAGACCGCCGCGCTCGAAGCGGCCGGTATCAAGGCCCTGCTGCTCACCGGCGGCTTCCGCCCCGCCAGCGCAGTGCTGGGCCGTGCACAGGAGGAAGGCGTCCCGATCTTGCTGGTCCAGTCTGACACCCGGACCACGATCGACCGTGTCGAGAATCTGCTTCGCTCGGGCCGGACCCGCAACGAGGCGACGGTCGAGCGGATGGGACGGCTCCTCGAAGAGAGCGTCGACATCGAGCGAATCCTCGCGCTGGGCCTGTAGCCGGCGACGCGGGTCTCCTATCCCTCTCGAAACGACGACGGGAGTGCCGACGCGACCGCGTCGATCACCGCGTCACCGTCGTCTGCCAGTGTTGCAGCCTCTCCGGCCGTAATCGGTGACAGTGTCGTAACCGGACAGTCCGTCATCTCCTCGATCACCTCGGGGTTCGTCCGTTCTGCGACGCTCGTGCCCTCGTACTGATTGAGAACGACCCCACGGACGGCCACGCCACGCTCGCGCAGTGCCTCGACCGTCAGGGCCGTGTGATTGAGCGTGCCAAGCCCCGAGCGAGCCACGACGAGGGTCGGCAGATCGAGATCGACGACGAGGTCGATCACCTCTGTCTCCTCGGTCAGCGGCACTCGCAGACCGCCGATCCCTTCGACGACGGCACGCTCGTGTGCGTCGGTGGCAGAGCGGCAGTGGTCGCGGATCCCCTCGTACGACAGTGACGTGTCAGTCTCACGAGCAGCTACTGCCGGCGCGAGCGCCGGGCCGAGCCGTGGGCCACACGTCGCAGCGTCGCGCTCGCCACAGACCTGCGCGACGAATCGGGCGTCGTCGTCCTCGGGCGCACCGGTCTGGCAGGGCTTGACGCCGACGGCGTCGATCCCGTCGCGTCGAAGCCACCCGACAAGTCCGGCGGTGACGACGGTCTTGCCGACGCCGGTGTCGGTGCCGACGACGAACAGGCTCACAGCAGACCCACCTCCTCGCCGCCCGCCCTGAAGGCCGCGATACAGCGGTCGATCTCGGCGTCGGTGTGGGTCGCCATCGGGGCGACTCTTAGCCGGGACTGGCCTTCGGGGACCGTCGGCGGGCGGATCGCCGGGGCGACGATGCCCCGGTCGCGAACTGCCCGTTCGAGCGCGAGTGCGTCCGCTCTATCGCCGACCAGCACCGGCAGGATGTGGGACTCGCCCCACACCTCGAATCCGGCCGATTCGAGACCGTCACGGAGTTGTTCGACCACGTCCCAGAGCCGATCCCGACGCTCGCCCTCGCGTGCGATACGCAGGGCTTCGCGGGCCGCGCCGGCCGCTGGCGGTGCCAGCCCGGTCGAGAAGACGAAGGTACGCGCCGCGTTCAGGAGCATCTCGATCAGTGTCTCGTCCCCGGCGACGTAGCCGCCCTGTGCGGCCAGTGCCTTCGAGAGCGTGCCCAGTTGCACGTCGACGCGGTCGCCCAAGCCTTCGCGCTGGACGACACCGCCACCGGCGTCGCCGACCACGCCAGTCGCGTGGGCCTCGTCGACCAGCACCCACGCGCCGTAGTCGTCGGCCACGTCGCAAATCGCTGCGAGCGGTGCGATGTCGCCGTCCATCGAGAACACGCTATCCGTGACGACGAGCCACGACTCGTCCCCGGCTTCCGATACTTTTCGCTCTCGACGCGCCATCGCGCTCGCCAGATCGTCGGGATCGCAGTGGTCGTAGACGACGGTCTCTGCGGCCCCGATCCGACAGCCGTCGATGATGCTGGCGTGGTTCAGTTCGTCCGAGAAGACGACATCCGGGCCGAGTGCGTCGATGGTGCCGACGTTGGCGGCGTAGCCCGACGAGAAGACGAGCGCGCGCTCGGTCCCCTTGCAGTCGGCGAGGTCGGCTTCCAGCGACCGGTGGACCGCGGTGTCGCCGGTCACGAGCCGTGACGCGCCGGCACCGGTCCCGACAGACCGAGCGGCCGTCTCTGCGGCCCGCTGGACGCGCGCGTCGTCGGCCAGCCCCAGATAGTTGTTCGCAGCGAACACCAGTTCGGGGGCCTCGAACTCGATCGCTTCGCCCTTCGGATCGTCGGCGAAACGAGTCTCGCGGGCGACCGACTCGGCGGGTCGGAGGTGTCGGCGGAGGTTCTGCTCCGCGCGCTCGTCGAGTCGCCCGCTCAGATCGAAGCCGTGGTCGGTCACGGGTCGCCCTCCGTAACCGCTCGCACTCGCTCGGTCAGCGTGCCGTCGCCGATGTAGGAGACGAACACCATACCGTCAGTCTTCAGCTCGTACGGTATGTCCGTCGTCAGTTCGGTGTAGTTGAACGGTGCGGTCACGACGTGGTAGCCGTTCGGCGTCTCCGTGACGAACTCGACGGTCGTCCGTGCGTCCAGTTGCTCGCGCAGGCGCGCACAGTCGTCGGCGGTGGCGTCGTCCAGGTCGAAGATGAAGTACGTCTCGTCCGCACAGCCGTCGGACTGGAGGACGGACTTGTACTCGCTGTCGACCTGCCTGAACTTCGCTTTGCTCCCCTCGTCACCGTGTAGACGGGCTTCGAGCCAGTCGTCCATTCGGCGTCGAAGCTGAAAGGTCGCTTTCAGTGCGTCGCGAGCGTTCACGGTGAGATAGAGTCGAAACTGCTCGTCGAACCGGGCGACCGCGTGGTCCAGTTGCACGATCTTCTGGGCCAACTCCGAGCGGTCCTCGACGACTTCGCGGATGGCCGGCGCTGCGTTGCTGGTCGTGTCGGGATTTTCTTTCGCACGGGCGATCGCCAGCAGGAGATAGACCCGGTCCTCGCCGAACGTACAGAAGGTCAGTAGGTCCTCGATATCGGTCATGTCCTGTCGGAGACGTTCGTCGGTGTAAGTACTGTTGGACCCCTGAGAGGGGGTCACAGGCGGTCCCAGTCAGAAGCTCGGCATCACTTCGGCCGGGCCGTAGACGCCGTAATCGCCCGCACGATTGCGCAGGACCGCTGCCTTCAGGTAGCCGATGGCGGGACCGTTGACGTTGGCCTCCATGCTCGTGGCGTCGTCTAGCTGGAAGGTGTTGGTCCCGGTCTCGCCGTCGAAAGTCGTCCCGGTGACCCGGACCGTCGTGGTCGTGGGCTTCTCGTCGGAGCGCACGTCCAGCACGCCACCGACGTGGACGTCCTCGGCGTCGCAGATGCCGGCCCGTTCGAGCAACACGTCGTCGGCGTGTTCCATGTCGTGGAACTCCAGTCGACCGTCGTGTTCGGCGATGAGATCCTCGATCTCCTGTTCGCTCATCTCGCGAGCGCGTTCGATGTCGTAGCCGTCGAGGTGGGCAATGTCCTCGCGGACGGTGCCGCGGTTGTCCTCGTAGCCCGACTTGAGGCCGACGCCCCACCAGATCTCGACCTCGTCGATTTCGACGAACGACTGGGCGGCGAGTGCGGCCGCGCCCGTCAGGAAGCCCGGGGTCGCGCCAGCGCCACAGACGAACGTGATCCCCGATTCTTCGAGCATTTCTGTGCGGTCGTCGAGCATCCCGATGACCCGTGAGCGCTTGAGCACGTCCACGAGGACGCCCTCGTACTCCGCCTCGGCGAATCGCTCAGCCACGCGAGGGATGAAGTCGTGTTCGAGATTGGGCAGAGCCATCAGGACGGCGTCGATCTGATCGGATTCGGCGATCACGTCGTCGATGGGCGTCTCGGTCTCGCGGCCCTGCTCGCTGGCGACGATGCCGGCCTGCTGGCCGTGCTGTTTGACGCCGTCGGCCGTCGCCGAGGCCTGTGCCCCGCCGTCCGATCGCAGATCAGACGAGCCGTCGGTCGCGTCGCTCCCGACGACGCCGTCGGCGGCAACGTCGGGGTCCTCGGGACCGCTCGCGATGTTCCCCTCCGTCGCGTCGAGCAGCTCGTCCACGTCCAGTCCGTCGTGGTCGATCGCGACGCCGTTGCGGTCACAGGCCGCGACGGGCGTCAGGCCGTCCTTGTGGGTCGCGACGTCGAGCGTTCGTCTGCCGATACCACCAGTGCCGAGTACTGCGAATCGAATGTCGTCCATAGGTGTCGTGTCTCAGTCGCTCGACTCCGCTTCGCTGGTCGCCGTCCCGGCGGCGGTGTCGGGGCCGGCGTCGGCCTCCACGCCGTCGCCGCGGGCCTTGACCGCGTCGGGGTCGAACTCGTTTGCTTCCATGTTCGGTTCCAGTCCTGCGCGCTCGACGGTCTCGATGTCCTCGCCGGGCGATTGGCCGCTGGTCGTCAGGTAGTCGCCGGTGAGCATCCCGTCGGCCCCCGCCTCGAAGGGCAGGTGCTGCTCGTCGGCGTCGAGGTTGACCTCACGCCCGCCGGTCAGGCGCACGCGTGCCTCGGGGTGGAGCAGCCGATACACCGCGATGGTCTCGACGATCCCTTCAGTCGAAATGTCGGCGGTGCCGTCCAGTTTCTCGGCCAGCGGGGTCCCGGCGACGGGGTTGAGGATGTTCACGGGCAGCGAGGAGACGCCGATGTCCTGTAGGGCGATGGCCGCGTCGACCCGGTCGGTCGGCGACTCGCCCATGCCGAGGATGACGCCGGCACACAGATCCATGCCGGCGTCCTTGGCGACTTCCAGTGTCGCCACGCGGTCCTCGAAGCGGTGGCTGTCGACGATTTCGGGGAAGAATCGCGGCGAGGTCTCGATGTTGTGATTGTAGTGATTCAGCCCCTCGTCGGCGAGGATCGCGGCCTCCTCCTCGGTGAGAATGCCGAGGCTGGCGTCGACTTCCACGTCGGTCTCGTCCCGGACCAGTCTGATCGCGCGCAACACCTCTTGCCACTCCTCGGGGCGCTTTGCCTTCGAGACGCCTTTCTCGGCGACGACGATGCCGAATCGCTGGGCACCGTCGCGCTCGGCGCGCTTCGCGGCGTCGAGGATCTCCTCGGGGTCGAGAAAGTCGTAGTTGTCGATGCCGGTGTCGAAGTGGGCCGACTGGGCACAGAACCCACAGTCTTCGGCGCAGTTGCCGGCTTTGGCGTTCACGATCGAACACGCGTCGACCGTCCCGTCGCCGAAGTGGGCGCGAACGTAGTCCGCAGCGGCCGCCAGTTCGTCGACGGGCTGGGCCATCAGAGCGAGTCCGTCACGGCGATCCAGTTGCTCGCCGTCTAGCACTCGTGCGACAGCGTCGTCGATCGTTCGGTTTCCCGTCTCGTAAACCACATCCTAGATGGCAGTTGACGAGAACTTATAGGTTCGGGTGTCGCCAGACCTGTCGCTGATCGCTTTCGGGACCGTTCTCAGGCGTCCGGTCCCGTATTGGTCGCAAGTGTCGCCGAGGAGTCGCCGCTCTCGGACATCCAGACCAGCGAAAGCTCGTAGTCACTCGACACGCCGACGGACACAGTGTCTCCCGCCACGATGTCACCGTCTGTCGTCGTCCCCTGCCACGGTCCGGGTTGCACCTGATCGACACCGTCCACGTCTTCGAAGCCGGTGCCCCGCAGGCTGAGACGGGACGCGGGAACGCTGTCGCCGGCGGTGTGGGTGATCGAGACCTGATTCTGGTCGCCACCGCTCTCGGTGTAATCGAAGCTGAACGACACCTGTGGCGGCCGCTCGGACGGTGCTGTCCCGGTGCCGACGACGAACGACAGCAACACCGGCGTCAGGACAGCGGCGAACTCACTCGCCGGGCGCGTGTGCGTGACGGTAGCGGTACTCCCGTCCGACGAGATTTCCGTGGCCTCCAGTGCCGTCACCAGTTCCTCGGTGTCGGTCGCGTCGCTGTTCTCGACTTGCTGCTCGGCGAGTACCAGCAGTCCCTGCAGGATGTCGGTGATGTCTTTCGCGGTCTCCTCGCCGGCCGTCTTCATGCCGAGGCTCGCGACCCGGTCGCTCTCCTCGGCCGAGAGCGAGCCATAGCCGTAGGTCACGTCCCTGAACGCGGTGGTGTCGAACTGTGAGCCAGACGAGTCGGGTATCTCCGACGCCACCACGTCGAAGGCATAGCGCAGGTGCCCATCGGCCGACGCGTCGTAGCCCTCGCGGACCTCGCCGCTGACCGATTCCGCGTCGCCGTTGTGCGTGTCGATGGTCGCCTCGACGTGGGACTTGGTCCCCACGGTGAACACGCCGTCTTCGAGCACGGCCAGGCGTGCCGGCGCACCAATCCGAGACCGTTGCTCGGGCGCGTAGACGGTCGTGTCGCCGTAGCTCTCTTCGGTGTAACTTGGACCTTCTTCCTCGACCGTGGCGAGCAGGTCCTCCTCGGACCACTCCGTCCAGAAGGTGTAGGCTGTCTGGTCGTAGTCGGCGTCGTCCTCGTAGGTACCCGAGAGGATGGCCGTCGACATCGACCGCGGGTCGAGGGCCGCTTCCTCCTCGATCCGGTCGAGCGCCGCGGTGACGCTTTCGGGCACCTCGTCGGACTGCATCTCCCCGCGGACCGCTGTCAGTTCCTCGTTGATCCCTTCACGGAGCGCCTCGTCGCCGTATATCGCTGCGAAGTCGACTTCGAGGACGTACTGAGAGCCGTCCGGCACGGTCTCGATCGGATCGCTCCCGTCACCGGTCCCGCCCAGCGAACTCGATATCTGACTGCACCCACTGAGGCCACCGAGGGAACCGACCGTCGCCATCCCCGCCGTGGCCCGTAACACGTCTCGCCGCGAGAAAGAACGCTCTCTCATACCACCGTAAGTCTGCTATCAAAGTCATAAGTATTTGGATGACTATTGCACCGTTCGGCGCTCGCTCACTCGCTCCAGTACAATCGCGGTGCGAGGACGAGGTAGGCGACGGCGGCGACCAGCAAGAGTCGCGGCGAGAGTCGCTGCAGCGCCGTCGGGTTGATGATCGCTGCCGCCTGCACGACACCGAGGACGAGCGCGTCCCGGGCCAGTAGCTTCGGGTAGGGAACCGGGGCGACCATCAGAGCCGAGAGGACGACCGTCCCGGCCAACAACACGGGTACCGGCGCGACGCCGGCGAGGTACGCCGTTGCCAGAATCGTCGCTGCGAGGGTGTTCTGAATGCCCGGTCGCTGCTCGTCCGCTCCCACGTAGACGGTGTAGAACGCCGTCCTGACGATCGAGAAGACGACGAACGACGACGGCAAGAGAACGTACAGCGCCAGCGTGAGCGGGTCGGCGTTCGCGATCGGCCCGTACTCCGCTCGGGCGACACCGAAGATGAAAAGCGCCGGCGTCGCACCAAAAGAAACCACGTCGGTGATCGAATCCAGCAGCGGCCCGACTTCGGTGTTGCCCGCGTAGCGAGCGATGATCCCGTCGAGTGCATCGGCGATCGCAGCCAGCAAGATCAGCCGAGCAGCGAGGGCGGGGTCGGTGTAGGCCACGATGGCCGCTCCGAAGCCGATGATAGCGTTCAGAAGCGTCACGCTATCGGCGACACCGAGTCGTCGACTGACGGCGAGACCCATACTGGGACGTGTGCGAGGGGGTACATCAACGGTCCGAATTGGTACGGGCCGGTCCCAGAAGGCATATACGCCTCGCAGGGAAGGACACGCACGAACGCAGACGGAGTCGTCGCTACCGTGAATCCGATTATCGCACTCGAATGTACGCAGTGTGGGCGCGTGTTCGTTCCAGCGGACGGGAGACACGTCTGTCCAGACCACGACGGCGCTGGCGGCATCCTCGACGTACAGTACGACCAGTCGGGGGCCGCCGAGGCGATCAGAGCCGGTGTCGACGATCCGATCGACGACCTCTGGAAGTACGGCCCACTCCTTCCGACCGACGGGAACGCGGTCGAACTCGGTGCCGGGGGGACCCCGTTGCTCGACGCGCCGACTCTTTCGGACCAACTGGGCGTCACAGTCCGTCTCAAGGACGAACGGGGCAATCCAACGGGATCGATCAAGGACCGGGCCAGTGCCGTCCTCGCCAGCCGCGCCCTCGCGGCCGACCAGTCGGTCGTCACCTGCGCCTCGACGGGCAACGCCGCCGCGTCGCTGGCCGGCTACGCCGCCAGAACCGGGCTGGACTGCTGTATCTTCGTCCCGGCCGACGTACCCGAGGGGAAAGCCGTCCAGCCCCTCGTCTACGGTGCGGACGTGTACGCCGTCGACGGTGACTACGACGACGCCTTTTCGCTGTGTCGACAGCTCAGCGCTGCGCGGGACTGGTACGACTGCAGCGCCGCGGTCAACCCCTACGCCGTCGAAGGGCTTCGGACCGTCGGCCACGAACTCGCCGAACAGACCCGCTCGTCGGTGCCGGACTGGCTGGTCTACCCGATGGGCAACGGCTGCGGTCTCGCCGCCGCCTGGAAGGGCTTTCGCGAGTTCGAACGACTGGGCATCGTCGACGAACGGCCACGATTGCTCGGCGTGCAGGCCGCCGGTGCGACGGCGATCCACGAACGATTCGCCGCCGACGGCGACGCCGACCGTCCCGAGCCAGCCACCCGGACCGACGACCAGACAACACAGGCAGACAGCATCGACGTTCGTCGCCCCCACAACGCCCGGAAGGCCTGCCGGGCGCTCCGTGAAAGCGACGGCGCGACGGTGGCCGTCTCGGACGAAGCGATTCTCGACGCTGAGCGGACACTCGGGCAGACCGAGGGTGTCTACGCCGAACCGGCCAGTGCCGCCACACTCGCCGGGCTTCGACGGGCCATCGACGACGGCATCGTCGCACCCGACGACTCGGCGACGCTCGTGATCACCGGAACGGGTCTCAAAGACACTGCGAGCGCCCGGAACCTCGTCGACGGCGTCGAACGGGTCCCCGCGACGCCCGACGCCGTCCCCGAGCGCGACTGATCACTCCTCGTCGACGTCGTGGCGCACGTAGAACCGTGCAGCGGTGACGCCGGTGCCGATCACCAGCAAGAGCAACTGCCACCCCGATCTGACGACCGGGAACACCCTGTCGACGTTCGCCGGCTCCGCGCCGGGTGTTGGATCGATCCCCGTACTCACGTGTACCTCCTGCGTGCTCCCGCGAGCGCGTGGCCGCGGGCCGTCGGTCTGCTGGCTCTGCTCGCCGCCGAGGTCGATGAACGTCTGAACGATGCCGCGCTGGCTCGACAGTTCGACCTTGCCGTCGATGACGTAGAACTGATCGTGAAGCGGCCACAGCGGATTTGCACCGCCGGCAGAGAAGAGGTCGAGTCCGATCGCAGCGCCGATGTAGGCAATCCCGGTCACCCACGCGATACGAACGCCCCGCGGTCCCCAGCGGTCGACGAACCGAATCCACCGAAGCCAGTAGTGATCGACGACCAGGACCGCCGCGACACCGAGCGGGACGAACACCGTGTGGAAAGCAGCACGATGGCCGACGGCCGAGACCAACCCGACGAACGAGTCCAGATCGGCGAAGATCACCGCACCGAAGAGTATCAGCACGGACCGCCGATCGAAGGCCGTACCCAGCAGTGCTGCACCGATCAGGCCCGCAACCGCCATGTGAACGATCGTCGATGGCATGGTCTCGCCGTTCGTCGCCGGCTGTCGAGTGCACGTATTGCCGGAATACCTATAAGCGCTCGTACCACATTCTACGACGAAACGAGGACTGGGGTCCTCAGGGTGGTGCAGCGCAACTGCACTGATTGGCTCACCGACGGCAGTCGGTGGTGGTGACACGACGTGAGTAGCGAGAACAACACACGCGCGACGACGGACGAACAGCTTCGGATCGATCCCGGAACCCAGCTACTGGTGCCGATAGCTTCGATGGAGACGCCGTTTTCCTACCTACCGGCGACGATTTCGGGAACTCTCCTGCTCGTCTCCTCGAAAGCACCGGCGTCCGTCGAGCAGACCCTGCGAAATCACGGTCTCGACCCGTCGACGGCCGGACTGATCCCGATCGCAGGCTCCGAAATTGACTACGACGGCCCGCTGTGGACGAGTGCTCCGGTGGTCCCTGACGACCTGACCGGGCTGAGTATGCGTTTTACGAGTGCACTCGGCGCACTCGAATCGGGCCACGGCTGGGTTCTGTGTAACTCGCTCAACGTGCTCGCGATGTACGCCCAGCGTGACCGCGTCTGTCGCTGCTTCGATCACCTCACGACGAAGGCACGTGAGCAGGAGATACGGGGCATCTACACTGTCACGGCCGACGCCCTCGATGAAGCAACGCTCGCCAGCTTCGAACGGAGCGTCGACCGGGTCTTCGACGGGCGATGAATTCGCCCAACGCCCTGCGTCAGACACCTACCAAAAGTTAAGGTGCCGGCCACCAACCGGGGGTATATGGATCGGGATAGCGCACCGCAGGAAATCACGACGCTCGTGGGTCGCGAGGTGTACACGAACACCGGCGTCTTCGTCGGTGAAGTCGAGGACCTTCGGCTCGACCTCGACCGTCAGGAAGTGACCGGCCTCGCTTTGCATCAACTCAATCGCGAACTGTTCTCGACCGAGATCAATCGGTCGCGTGGTGTCATCGTCCCCTACCGATGGGTCCTCTCCGTGGGCGACGTCGTCATCACCAACGACATCGTCGAACGCCTCCAGCGGACGGACGACGAGGTCGACGACGAAGAAGAAGACGAAGTTCCGGCGTAGACGGTCTTCGGTCGGGGGTGCGATTTTCAACGGCGCGTTCAGTTCCCGTTCGAACTCTCGCTGCTGTCGACGCCCATCGCCTCGAACAGTTTGGTTCTGACCGCTTCTTCGGTGAGTTCCAGCAGCGTGTCACGGTTGTCCTCGCTGGTCTCGATACCGGTGAAGATGCCCAGTGGGATCTCGACGCTGGCGTCGGTCGAGTGGCCGGCCGTGTCGCCGATGCCGCCGAAGGCGTCGTCGAGCACTTTTCCGATGTTCATGCGGATGTCCTTCGACCGGGCGGCCAGATAGATCGTATCGTCGGCGATCGCAAAGACCGCGGTCGTGGTGATCCCTTCGAGGTTCAGGAGGTGCTGGGCGGCCTGCGCGAGCGCGTCACGGTCGCGGATGAACCCCGCGTTCGAGACGAGATGTGATCCCTTGACCTCGCGATTGCGGATCGCTTCTGCGAGCACGTCGAGTGTCTCGGGCGACATCGAGGGAGACTCGACCTGTTCGAGCGTGTCGTGGTCGGCGAACGGATAGAGATAGGCAGCGGCGGTCAGATCGGCGGGGGTGGTGTCGCGCTTGAAATCGAGCGTCTCAGCGCGGATGCCATAGAGCAGCGCCGTCGCCACCTCCTGTCCGAGACTGAGTTCGAGTTCCTGAATGTACTTCGTCAGAATCGTCGATGTCGCAGAGACGTTGGGCCGGATGTCCTCGAACGTGGCGTCGTGTTCGTGATCGTGCTCGTAGTGGTCGATGATCACGTGGACCTGTTCGACGGTCGGCTCGCCGCCTTTGGCGGTGTCGACCAGTGCGAACGTATCGTAGTCGTCGAGATCGACGGCGTCGTGTGAGACCAGATCGATACCCAGCAGATTCACGAACGCACGGTTCTCCTGATGGCCGATCTCGCCCTCGTAGATGATGTCGGCCTCCACGTCGAGACTCTGGGCGATGGTCCGTAGCGCAGCGGCACTCGCGATCGAGTCCGGGTCCGGCGAACGGTGGATGAGGATCGCCATTCGCTGGTCGGTACTCTCGATGACATCAGCAAGCTGGCTGGCCTTGTACTCTAGCTCGCCGGTTTCGAGCGCCCGCAGCGCCGAGTCAGCGATCACGGACGATGGGTTGATGACCACGTCCGCACCGACTTCGCTCAGTTCGTCGGCCGACACTGGATCGTCCGCACGAGCGACGATGAACTGCTCGCCGTCCTGTTCGCGAATGTTCTTCACGGCCTGTGCGTTCGCATCGACATCCGACGCGAGGATGAGGACCACGTCTCTGTCGGCTAGCGTCTCCGTGATCTCCTCGTCGGCGATGTCCCCGACCTGTGCGTTCAGGTCCTGATCTCTGAGTGCCTCGACGCGTCCCTCGTCGCGGTCGAGAATCAGCACGTCCTTGCCCTCGTCGACCAGTTCCTCCGCGACGGCATGGCCGACACTCCCACACCCGAGAATAGCGTACTTCGACATAGAGGCCATGGTAATGCCGCTGACTGTACTCATTTGTTCGTCTATCCGGTCGGGACGAAGGCCCTTATATCAATTGTCTCTTTCGTCCAGCAATGTGGAACCCACACACGGCGCTCCCGAAAGGAAACCTATTTTACCAGCCCTCCTAACTTTAAGATGCACTGGGCCGGTAGCTCAGTCTGGCAGAGCGACGGCCTCTTAAGCCGTCGGTCGAGGGTTCAAATCCCTTCCGGCCCGCTTTGCTGTCGCGAATGAACTCACGAGCGGCATCTTTTTACGAGCCGATCCTCCACGATAACCGCCATTTTCCCGTGATCTTTTATTATCGTCTCTCTTCCCATAGTGGTATGAACGAGACTCCAGGGCGGATTCGCGTCCTCTACGTCCCTGCGGAGTCAGAGCCGGCATCGTCGACAGCTGATGCGATCGAACAGTGCGACGAACAGTTGCTCGTCGGAACGGCGCCGACGGCCCAAGCAGGACTGGAACGGGTCTCTGGCGGGGAGTACGACTGCGTCGTCAGTAGCTACGACCTCCCGGAGGGGGACGGTATCGAGTTCCTGTCGGACGTTCAGGCGGTCGATTCGCGGGTGGCGACGATACTGTATCCCCAGAACGGTTCCGAGACGATCGCTAGCGAAGCGATCGGCGTCGGCATCACCGACTACCTGCCAGACAGTGCGGAGACGAGTGTCGACGAACTCGCCGACCGGATCGAGAGTGCTGTCGACCGCGCACGGATCGACAACGAGCGGCGATATCTGCGGAACGTCGCCGTCGCCGCTGGCGTGGGAATCGGTTTGCTCACACCGGACGGCCATTATCGGTACGTGAACGAGGTGTACGCCGACATCTACGGTTACGATCCCGAGGAGCTGATCGGGCGACACAAGGACACGGTCTATCAGGACGACCAGTCGTTCGCGGACGACGTTCGCCCGCACCTGCGCGACGACGAGCAATTCTCCCGGGAAGGTCTCGATGTTCGGGCGAACGGAACGACGGTACCGGTCCACACCACTGTTTCGAGGACGGCGGCTGGTGGCTTCATCTGCACTGCGAGAGACATCTCAGAGCAGTGGGAGCGACAGGCGAAACTGGAACGCGAGAGTTCCTTGCTCGATACGATCTTCGATCAGATCCCAGCGCATCTGTTCATCAAGGACACGGCGGCCCGCCACGTCCGGGTCAGCAAGTACTTCGTCGATCAGCGCACGCTGGACCCGTCGACACTTCTCGTGGACGCCTTCGACCGCGAACATATCATCGGCAAGAACGACTTGGAGATCAACGGCGGCGTGCATACGAGCCAGTCCTACGCCGACGATCTGAAAGTCATCGAGACGGGCGAACCGATCTTAGATAAGATGGAGTACATTCCGAGCGAAGACGAGTGGAACCTCACGTCGAAAGTGCCGTGGCGTGGCCCGGATGGCGAGATTCGCGGCCTCATCGGAATCTCCCGGCGGATCACAGAACAGAAACAGACGGAGGTGGAACTCCAGCGCCAGAACGAACGGCTCGCCGAATTTGCCGATCTCGTCAGTCACGATCTGCGGAATCCACTGCAGACGGCTCGCGGGCGCCTCGAAGTCGTCCAGCGAGAGTGCGAGAGCGATCAGATCGAGGTGATCGACCGCGCTCTGGAACGCATGGAGGAACTGATCGAGACGCTGCTGAATCTGGCGAAGGTCGGCACGGGGACGACCGATGAGGTCCCGGTCGATCTCGCTCGACTGGTCGATCAGTGCTGGGAGCATCTCGGAGTGGGCGAGCCGACGATCGAAATCGAGACCGACCAGCGGATCGTCGCTGACCGGAGCCGACTCAAGCAACTGCTGGAGAATCTCCTGAAAAACGCCGTCGACCACGCAGGTGAGACGGTCACGATCACGGTCGGTGACATCGATGGTGGTGGGTTCTACGTCGAGGACGATGGCCCGGGCATCCCCGAGACGGATCGAGACGCTGTTTTCGAGAACGGCTTTACGACCGCCAGCGACGGAACCGGGTTCGGACTGGAGATCGTCGAGCGCGTCGCCAGTGCCCACGACTGGGACGTTCAGGTGACGACTGGCTCAGAGGGCGGTGCGCGGTTCGAGATCACGAACGTCACGCTCGTCGAAGAGTGACATTTCGACGTAATCCAACCCGATCGGGGTCGACTCACAGCTCTTTTTCCATCTCGACGTGTGGAATCCCGGCTTCGTCGAAGACACCGCTCGTGGTCTCGTAGTCGAGCGATTCGTAGAATCCCTCGACACGGGTCTGAGAGTGGAGTTCGAGACGGTCGAGGCCGCGCTCGCGGGCGAGTGATTCGATCCGTTCCATGATCTCGCGCCCGATGCCAGTCCCACGCTGGGGGGCACGCACGGCGACACGTTCGACTTTCCCCGTCGCAGCACCGGTCTCACGCAGGCGAGCGGTGCCGACTGCTTCGCCGTCGATACGGGCGAGGACGTGCGTCGAATCGGGGTCTTTGCCGTCGATTTCGACCGCTTCGTCCACGCCCTGCTCGTCGACGAACACGTCACGGCGTACGTCGAAGGCCGGTTCCAGATCGGCGTCGCCAGAGAGAATCGTCAGGTCGGCGTCGTGCATACGTGGCCTCTATCACGCTATGGCAAAACCGTTGGTCCTACTCGGCACGCGGGAGTTCGATGACGAAGGCCGCGCCACCGAGGTCACTGTCCTCGACGTGGATCGATCCGCCAGAGCGCTCGACGAGTGTCGACACGATGTGGAGGCCGAGTCCTTGGCTCCCCCCGTCGGCCGTGACGCCGCGGCGGAAGATCTCTGACCGGCGGTCGTCGGGGATGCCGGGTCCGTCATCGGCGATGCGCACTACCGCGGTATCGCCCTCGATGTGGGTCGTCACCCGAACGTGCGGTTCGTCGCCAGTGTGCTCGACGGCGTTCGTGAGCACGTTCGAGATGGCTGGCCTGAGTGCGTCGGTCCCGACGATGAGGAGATTCTCGTGAAACTCGGCTTCGACGGTGACGGACGGAAACGAGGACGTGATCGTCGTCGTCACCGCTTCGAGGTCTCCGATCAAATCACGTCGTTCTGGGGTCGCCTCGCCAGTCAGCACGCTCGTGACGGCGCTTGCGTTCTCGGTCAGTTCGTACAGTGCGTCGACCTGACTTTCGATCCGTTGGCTGGCTTCGCTGGCACGGTCGTCGTCGATCGTTTTGATGACATCGGCCTGTCCGAGGATGACCTGGAGTGCGTTGCGGACATCGTGCCGGAGGAGGCTGTTCGCGAACGCCATCCCATCGCGTGCCTCCCTCGCGTCTGCAGCAGCACGCCGGACGTCGACGAGTAGCTCGCCGATACCGTAGCCAGCGAGTGCACCGACACCGCCGACGACCAGCAACGGAAACTGTGGTTCGCCGGTTGGACGGCCTTCGGCTGCCCGAATCGCGAAGGTCGCCGTCTGGAGGAACAGGGTGACGAGGAGACCGGCGAACGACCAGCCCAGGATCGACCACCGTTCGGGTGCCTCGAAGCGACTCCTCTGGAGCCGATAGCCGACGTACACGACACAGGCAGAGAGACCACCCGTGAGTACGAACGCCGCGACCGGAAACGCGAGGTTGGTGATCGTCGCCAGTTCGCGCTGGAAGTTCCACACTGAGACTGCGAGCCAGCCACATCCGACGGCGATCAGGACTGGACCTGCGGGTACGTGTTTGGCAAGCCAGTCACGAATATCTCGCAGTCGTCCCACGACCAGTTTTGGTGTGGGGGCTGTGATACATCTTGTGGGTTGCCAACAGACCACTGCTCGTCTGTGCCGGCCCCAGCGTTTTGTGACTCGACTGCTCTGTTGAATCCGATGATGGCGAGAGGATAGCGTCGCTCTGAAGGCGAGAGCGAAGCGGAAAGAGTGAATGTACCAATGCCACTCTTCCGCTTCGTTAAACAGGCCGCATCGCTGGCTCAAAAACGCTGTGCCGCCAGCCCCACGGCGGTGGTGAGTGACCCGGCTGGCAACGGATTTGCGGATTGGAAGCACCTGACGCTGCACTTTTTGCGGATTCACATGGACGCGAGCTACCGCGAGATCGTCGATTGGGCGAGTGAGATGGATCGCGTTCGTGGTCTGTTGCAGTTGGCGCGAGCGGCATTCCCGGCACCCTCGACGCTGTGGCGGTCGTTCGAGCGGGTGCCAACCCGGATCTGGCGGCAACTGCTCCGTCGGTCAGCGACCGCCTGCGATCCCGGCGAGC